>NZ_JACVVG010000001.1:0-259497 GCF_016647875.1 Pseudomonas sp. S36
GGGGGGGCCGGCTTCTGCGCGCCCCGCCCGCCCCCCCCCCCCCCCCGCCGCGCGGGCGGCGCTCGATCTCACAGACGCTGCATACCCCAAGGCAAGCACCTAGAGCGCAACACGCAACCTGGGCGAATGCTCCACCAGCGTCCGGGTATAAACATCAACCGGCCGCCCAAGCACCTGCTCGGCAGCCCCCTGCTCCACCACCCGCCCCTGGCGTAACACCAGCACTCGGTCGGCGATCGCCCGCACCACCCCCAGGTCATGGGTGACAAACAACAAAGTCAGCCCCTCACCCTGCAATCGCTGCAACAACGCCAGAATCGACGCCTGCACCGACACATCCAGCGCGGAAGTGATTTCGTCACACACCAGCAACTTCGGCTCGCAGATCAACGCCCGGGCAATCGCCACGCGCTGGCGCTCGCCACCGGACAAACTATGCGGGTACAAGTCGGCCACACGCGTCGGCAGCGACACCCGCTCCAGCACAGCCTCGACCCGCTGACGCGCTTCAGCACCGCGCACCCCGAAAAAGTGGGCCAACGGCGCGCTGAGGGTTTGCCCGATCGTCTGCCGTGGGTTCAAGGCCCGATAGGGGTTCTGGAACACGTACTGGATCTGGTGACGCAGCCGGGCATCGCGTTCACGCGCGGCAAACGCCAAAGCCTCACCCGCGTAGCTCATTTGACCCTGAACGTTTTCGCCCAGCCCGGCAATGGCCCTGGCCAGGCTGGTCTTGCCCGAAGCTGACTCGCCGACCAGCGCCAGGCACTCCCCTTGGCCTACCTGCAGGGAAACATCAAACAGCACCTGCCGGTCGTAAGCGACATCCAGCCCGCGGACCTCCAGCAACACCGCTTCGCCCGGCGCCGCAACAGCCTCGGCAGCCACCCCACCAAGGGGCAGCGGCTCTCGGTGCGGCACCAGGCAGGCCACCCGATGCCCGCCTTCATGGTTCAGCAAAGACGGCTCGATCACTGAACACTCTGCACGACGCCTGCCACAGCGAGGCGCAAACGCACAGCCGTCCGGGCGCAGCCCCGGTGCCGGGGCATGCCCGGCAATCGCCTGCAACGGCTGACGACGGGCAATGTCGGGAATGGCCGCGAGCAGAGCGCGGGTGTAAGGATGCAGCGGTGCGCGGAACAACGCCTCGCGCCCGGCCACTTCCACCAGCCGCCCGGCGTACATCACCATCACACGGTCCACCAGTTCACGCACCACCGCCAGGTCATGGGTGACGTACAGCGCCGCCACACCTTGGTCACGGCAAAGGCGCTTAAGGGTCTGCAGCACATGAGCCTGGGTGGTCGCGTCCAGTGCCGTGGTGGGCTCGTCGAGTACGATCAGTTTTGGCCGCAAGACGAACGCCAGCGCCAGCATCGCCCGCTGCTGCTGCCCGCCCGACAGTTGATGCGGGAACCGTCGCAGGAACGCGTCGTCATCAGGCAGCCCTACATCCAGCAGGGTCTGGCCGATGCGCTGGCGCACCGCTTCACGCGGCAGCGCCGGCTGGTGCGCCAACAGGGTCTCGCGCAGCAAGGCCCCCAGGCGCAAAGCAGGGTTCAACGCCGTGGCCGGGTCCTGGGCCACGTAGCCGACCAGCCCGCCACGGGCCAGGCGCAACGCCTCACCATCAAGATCGAGCAGCGACTGCCCGGCCACCGCCACGTGCCCACCAACAATACGCGCACCTTGCCGGGCATGGCGCAGCAACGCCGTGGCCAAGGTGGTCTTGCCCGAGCCGGACTCGCCCACCAGGCCACAAATTTCACCTGCTGCAACGCTGAACGACACCTTGGCCAGCACATCAACCTGGCCGGCCAGCTCCACCCGCAGGTCGCTGACCTGCAACACTTCACTTGCTACGTTCAACAGCGCGCTCATGGCTGCTTCTCCCCGATCCGTGCACTGGCCCGGCCAATCCCTTCGGCCAGAATGTTGGTGCCGTAAGCAAACACACCGATCAGCAATGCAGGTGCCAGTACCGCCCAGGGCTGCACCAGCAGGCCGGCCTGGTTTTCGTTGATCATCAGGCCCCAATCCGCCGCCGGCGGTGCCACCCCGTAGCCCAGAAAGCTCAGGCCGGACAGCATCCCCACCGCCCAGGTCAGCATGTTGCCGAAGTGCACCAGCAGGGGCGTGAGGATGTTCGGCAGGATTTCCTGAAACAGGATGCGCCAACGCGGATAGCCCATCATCTGCGCCGCCTCGACGTACTCCTGCCCGGCCACCGCCACGGCACTGCCGCGGGCCAGACGAATAACCCCCGGGGTAAAGGCAATGGCCACGGTCAGTACGATCAGCCAAGGGGCTCGGCCGAGCATGGACACGATCAGCAGCACTAGGATCAGGTCTGGAAACGCCAGCGATACGTCGGCCGCCCAGCTGATTGCCTGGTCCAGGCGCCTGCGCGAGAAACCGGCCAACAGGCCCAGGCTGCCGCCAGCCAGCAACGCGAGGCTGGCTGCTGCCACCGACATCCACAGCACCGACAGGCCACCGCTGAGCAACCGCGAGAGCAGGTCGTGGCCCAGAAAATCGTGCCCCAGCGGCGCCCCGGCAGCCGGAGGGCCGTACACCGGCCCGACCATCGCCGTGGGCGCATGGGGTGCCAGCCAGGGGCCGAAAGCGGCCAGCAGCGCCACCAGCAAGGTGATCACGGCGCCACGCCGCACCTGTGGGTCGGCCAGCCAACGGGATTCACTCATGGGTCGCCTCCTGGGCAGGGGTGCTGCGCGCACGTCGCCACCAAGGGCGAATGCCGCGCCGGATACGGCGGATCATCCGCACCCGGCGCGCGGTGCGCAGCTTGGGGGTGAGCAATACGGTCAGCAGGTCGGCCAGCAGGTTGATCAGCACCACCGCCAGGGTAATGACCAGCACCACGCCCTGGATCATCGGCAGGTCACGCATCTGGATCGCGGCGTTCAACGCCGTGCCGATACCCGGGTAGCTGAAGATCACCTCGGCCAGCAGCGCGCCGCCGACCAGTGTGCGCAGGGTCAGTGCCACGCCCTGGATCGCCGGGGTCAGGGCATTGGGCAACGTGTGCCGCCAGACGATGCGCCGCTCAGGGATACCCCGCAGACGCGCGGCGGTCACATACTCGGACTCCAGCGCCTCGATCATCGAGGCCCGCACCATGCGCGTGAGGTACGGCAGGGCCGTCAGGCTCAGGGCCAGCACCGGCAGCACCAGCGACGGCCACTGCTGCCACAGCGGTAACTGTGGGTCGAGGATCGACACCGCCGGCAGCCAGCCCATGCCCGGCATGGAAAACAACAGCACCAGGCCGATGGCCAGCAGAAAACCCGGCGTGGCCTTGAGCAGAATCAGCGCCGACAGGCCCCAGCGGTCCAGCCGGCTGTCACGCCGCAGGGCCAGGCTCACCCCCAGCAGCAGGGCCAACGGCACTACCAGTGCCAACACCCCGGCCAGCAGGGCCAGGGTGTGGCCCAGGCGGTCGAACAGCAGTTGCGCCACCGGTACCTGTGAGTCCAGCGAAATGCCCAGGTCCCCGTGCAATGCTGCGCCCAGCCAGCGCAGGTACTGCACCAGGATCGGCTGGTCGAGGCCCAATTGCCGTTGCAGGGTGAGGATGCTTTCCAGCGGCGCATCCGGGCCGAGGATCACCCGCGCCGGGTCCGAAGGCAGCGCCTGGGTGGCGATGAACACCACTAGGCTGATCACCCAGGCGGTCAGCAGCCCGTAACCGAGCCGGCCGATGAACCAGGCCAGCCAGGCCGGCGAGCGGGGCGTGTGTCGAGGATCAGGCATTGGGGTTCAACCAGAGTTCGTCAAAGCGCCAGGAGGCGAAGGTAGTCTGTTCCGGGGCAAGCCCGTCAACCTTGGCCGACGCAGCATCGAGCACGTCGGAAAAGCCCCAGATCAGCAACCCACCACGTTCGTGCTGGATGGTTTGGGCTTCATGGACCAAGGCCGTGCGCCGCGCCAGGTCGGGTTGGGCCAATGCCTGCTGGAACAGTTCGGTAAAGCGCGGGTCGTGGAAGTTGCTGCGGTTGTAGATGGCCTGCGGTGCATCGTTGTGCAGCGCCGAGGCAAGAAAGCCACGCGCCGGGGTCGAGCCCGGCGACAGCTGCCATTGCTCACGTTGCGGGCCGTTGAAGACCGAGCCGTCCACCTGATTGACCTTAACCTGCACCCCGGCCTTCAGGGCCTGCTGGGCAAACACCAGCGCAGCGTTGACGCCGGGACCCGGCGTGGTGGTCAGTTCGACGCGCAAATCGTCCTGCCCCGCCTGGCGCAGCAGCGAACGGGCCTGGTCCAGGTCGTACGGGCGCTGGGCGATGGCGTGGTTGTAGGTGGGGTCGTGGGGCGAATACAGGTCGTTGGCCAACCGGCCAAAGCCATTGAGCCCGCGTGCCACCAGTTCCTGGCGGTCGGCCAGCAAGCGGAACGCTTGGCGCACCCGTACGTCTTGGAACGGCGCCTTGGCCAGGTTCAGGTTGAAGCCGGTGAACGAGGTGCTGGGCGAGGCATACAAGCGCAGCCGTGGGTCGGCCTTGAGCAGCGCGCTGTGCTCGGCCTGCACACCACTGGCCACGTCGATCTGCCCGGCGCGCAACGCTGCGGCCCGCGATACCTGGTCCTTGAATTCGATGATTTCCAGCTCGTCCGCGTAGGGCCGGTTGGGCTTGTAGTAATTTTCAAAACGGGTGTAGAGCGAGCGCTGGCCAGGTATGAAGCTTTTCAGCCGGTACGGCCCCGCACCCACCGGGTTGGTCACCGGGTGGTAATCGGTGGGCACGATGCCGCCGAAGCTGATCAGCGTTTCATCCAGCGGGTAGAAGCTTTGCCCCTGCTTGAAGCGTATTTCGATAGTGCGCTCGTCCAGCTTGCGCAGGGCCTGCCGATCGATAGCGCCGACCAGCCCGGCGAAGGGCGAGGCCAACTGCGGGTCGGTCAGGCGCAGGATCGAAAACAGCATGTCGTCGGCGGTGATGCTTTTGCCGTGGTGGAATTGCAGCCCAGGCTTCAGGCGGATGGTCCAGGCGCTGGCGTCGGCATTCGGCTCGGCGAACTCGGCCAGTGCCAGGCGCGTGCTGACGTCGGCGTTCCATTCCCAGAATTTGGCGTACAGCGCCCAGCCACGGATGATGCCGCCGCCCACCGGCTTGTGCGCATCAAGGTTGCCGGCCTGGTCGCCATCGATAATGCCCACCCGCAAGCGCCCACCGCGCACCGGCGAACCCGGCAGCGTTGCACTTGCAGTTGCCGGCGCGCCGCTGTCGCAGCCGCTGAGCAGCCCGCTGCCCAGCAGCAGGCTGCCGCCAACGGCCAGGCTGTTGCCGAGAAACACCCGGCGCGAAAACAGCTCGCTCATCACCCTCTCCTTACGCCGGTTGCGCCACGCCAGGCTTGCTCACTGCGCCCAGGCGCGGCACCTCGAAGCCATGGTCCAGGTCCAGCAGCGGGAACAGCAGGTCTGCCACCCGGTGCGCCTCATCGATCAGCGGGAAGCCCGACAGGATGAATGCCGACGTGCCCTGGGCCTCGTATTCACGGATGCGCTCGGCGACCTGTTCGGCGCTGCCGACCAGGTAAGTGCCGGCAGCCGGGCCGAGGATGTTGAAACCGAACAGGCTGGGGCCCAGCCAGACGTTGGGGTAGATCTCCAGCTCGCGTGCCGTGGGTAGGTGCCCGGCGCGGAGGCTGTCGAGGTTGCGCTGGATGCGCGGGTCGTCGCTGACGTAGCTGTCGAAGGTTTGCCCGGGCGGCAACTGGCGTTCGATGGCCGCACGTGCGGTGGCCAGCGAAGTACGCTGCAACAGGCGTTCTGCATGGGCCCACGCTTCTTCCTCGGTCTCGCGCACGATCACTTGCAGTCGGGTGCCGTAGGTGAGTTCGCGGCCGATCTTCGCCGCCTCGGCCGCCACTCGGCGGAACTTGTCGCCGAGCTTTTGCGGGGTATCGGCGAAGCTCAGGTACACGTCTAGCAACTGCACAGAGTGGGCTACGCCTGGTGCCGAGGTGCCGGCGCCCCACAGCGGGATGCCGGGCTTTTGCTTCGGTGGGTGCCAGCCGCCAAGCGGGTGATGGGCAGCGGCGGGCGAACGGGGTGATAGCTTGACGTAGCGGCCGTCGTAACCCGCCGTTTCGCCCGCGTAGAAGCTTTGGAAGGCGCGCCAGTACTCCAGGCTGAAGTCATAGCGTTCGTCGTGTGGGTAGTGCACGCCCAGCGTGGCCAGGCCGGCGTCGTTGCCGTTGACCACGTTGAACAGCAGACGGCCGTTGGAAAACTGGTCGAAGGTGAGCGCCCATTTGGCCAATACCGCTGGCGACAGCTCGCCTGGGTGCTGGGCGACCAGGAAGCGCAAGCGCTTGGTGGCGTCGATCAACGCTGCCGACACGGCCAGGCTTTCATTCGGGCTGGAGCCGAGCAGCGATCCATAATAGCCCAGGCGGTCGGCGGCGATGGCCAGTTGCTTGAGGTGTTCGAAATCGGTGTGCCAGCGGCCGTCGGGCTCCCAAGGGTAAGGGCCGTCGGGGGTGGTCAAGTACCAGAGGATTTTTACTGCCATGAGTCAGGTCCTTGTGTTGGAAGGCAGAGGTGGCATTGCCCCGAAATCAGCTACGCCGATCGATGCCAGGCACCAGGCCCAATTCGGTAGCACGGTCATACAACCCGCTCATCTTCCACTGCTGGGTCAGCACCCCCGGCCCGTAAGGCCGCGACCCACCCAAAGCATCGGCCAGCAACTGGATCTGGGCGCCCTCCTCCAGCAACAGGATGAACTCTGCCGTGGCCCGCAGCCCCTGCTTGCCCCACACCGTGGAGCCGCCGTTGGCTTCCAGGATGGCCAAGTTGAAAGGGTTCTCGGCGATCTTGTCGAGGATGAAGTCCACCTCCGCCTGGCGCCGGTCGATGTACACCGGTAGCTCGCGAGCCAGCTGGTAACGCTGCACCGGCACGTAGTGGAACGGCAAGGTCCGGTGGGTTTGCGCCCAAGCGCCCAGGTACGGGCTGTGCACATGGGACACAGTGGTGACGTCGGGGTGGGTCTGGAACAGCTTGGTGTAACGGCCCAAACCGCCTTTACCCTTGCCGACAATGACGTTGCCGGTAAAGTCGGTGACGGTGGCCTGCAGCGGTTTGCGGTGGTTCCACGGCCCGCCGTAGTTCACCGACACCAGCAACTCTTCACCCGGCACACGCTCGATGAAGCCGACCGTGCCATTGGCAGTGATGGTGTGGGTTTCGCGAAAGACGTTGAAGGCCGCTTCGGCTTCGGCCACTACTTGGTCGATGAAAGCTTGCAGTTCGGCAGTGACGGGGCGTTCGTTGATCAGTACGGTCATGTTCAATCTCCAGTCAGGTCAGGCGCGGCGTTGAGCCGACAGTTCATGGGCAGCTTGAAGAGGCCGCGGGTCGACCCAGTCGGCGATGTCGAAATCGGCTTCGAGGAAGCCGTGCAGGTACAGAAAATCTTTCTGGGTGCCGAGGAAGGCCAGGCGCTGTGCGGATAGGTCTGGCGCCAGCGTGGTGTGGAAGTCACCGCGGTAGGCTTCGGCTACGCCCTGGCTGCCCGCGCGGGTTTCTTCTTCGAGGATGCTGTTGAGCGCAGCGCGGTTGCCGGCTGCCCACTCGGCGGCACGCAAGGTCTGGGCAAGAAAGCGCACCACCAGATCAAAATGGTTGTCGAGCAGGCGTTGATGCACGGTGATCGGTCGCGGGGTGCCGTTGTTGATGCGGTGGCGCGGGTCGGCCAGCAGGTCGAGGTCGACGCCGACCACCAGGCCCAGCCGACGTGCGGCATCCGCGGCGGCCGCGCCTTTCACGTACACCGCATCGACTTCACCGCGCGCCAGGTATTCCAGCCCCGACCATAGCCGCTGCAAGCCCAGTTCCGGGGTGGCGGCAGTGGCCTGGTCGAGCAGTGCCACTTCCACCAGTTGCACGTCATCCAGGTGCAGGCCTGCCGAGGCCAGGGCGCCTTTGTAACCGTGAAGGCTCATGGCCCGGGCAATGCTGCCCGGCCGGCTGTCGCCCCAGGCCGGCAGCGCCAGGCGTTTACCGCGCAGGTCGGCGGCGCTGCGGATGCCGGAATCCGGGCGGACCAGGATGGTTTGCCATTCTTCGATCCAGGTCAGGCCGATCAGCCGGCTGGGCGAGCCGGCGGCACGTGCCGCCAGCGCAGGCACGTTGCCCCCTTCGCGAAACAGCCCGGGCAGCTGGTGATCGTAGTGGTGATGGCCAAGCTGGCGGGCCTCTTGCAGGGTCGAGACGGTCAAGCCATCGGCAGCGAACTCCTGCTCCAGCCAGCCGAGCTTGTAGGCCAGGCCTGAGGCGGTGGGCACCGGGCAGCGGGTGAACCAGATGCGTTCCAGGGCGCAGGGGTCGTCTGCCAGGTGTTTTGCTGTGGGGGTAGCGAGGGACATGGGGTGGCTCCTTGGGCGTCGTGCAAGCACCTTTGCAGTGTGCGTGCCAACCGCTGAAGGCCTTGATTTACCTGAGATTGCTTGTTTTGCCAGGTGGTTGGGTGCTTGGCTTGGAGCAGGATTGCGGGTGGAGTGCTGCCAGATCAGCAACATGACTGCTGCTGAGGCAGCAAAATGCGGTGAAAGCCACGCAGGATGCGGTATGAGTAGGGGTGGCAAAGATATTGCTCAGGAGGTTGGGACCGCGGTGTGGCTATTCGCGGGTGAACCCGCTCCCACAGGGACCGCGCAGAACTCTTGCACTGCGGTTCCTGTGGGAGCGGGTTTACCCGCGAAACAGGCGCACTGGCCTCTTCAGACAATTCGAGACCCCCACCATGAGTGCCATAGAACCTTCCCCTGCCCGCCGCCTCACCAGCGAAAACGAAGCCATCGAAATCGCCCGCCAGGTCGCCGTGCAAATCGCCCAACTGGCCGCCGACCCGCGCAACAATGGCCAGCTCCCCCTCCGCCAGGCCGAGTTGTTGTCCAGCAGCGGCCTGACCGCCATCGCCGTACCGGCCGAGTTCGGCGGCCTCGGTGCCTCGGTGCAGACCGTGGTCGAAACCGTGCGCCTGATCTCCACCGCCGACGGCGGCGTCGGCCAGTTGCTGCAGATTCACAACGTGATGCTGCGCGGCATTTTCACCGGTTACCCCGAAGAAGTACGCGACCGGCTGGTTGCCGACGTGTTGGCCGGCAAGCGCTTCGGCAACGCCCTGGCCGAAGTCGGCGGCAAGAACAAGTTCGCCCTCAAGACCCGCGTCGAGCGCCGCGCCGATGGCCAGTGGGTGCTCAACGGCAGCAAGTTCTACTCCACCGGCTCCTACCTGGCCGAGTGGATCTCGTTGACCGCTGCCAGCGAAGACGGCGGCGTCGGTGTGCTGCTTCACCGCGACACCCCCGGGCTGACCCTGGTGGACGATTGGCAGGCGTTCGGCCAGCAGAACTCGGTAAGCGGTACCGTGAACTTCGACAACATCGTGTTGGACGAGCGCTACCTCACGCGGCGCAGCGGGCCGATGAAGCGCACGGGCCTGACATTCCCGCAGATTCTCCACGCTGCCATTGATACCGGCATCGCCGCTGGCGCATTGCAGGCGGCTGTCGAGTACCTGCGCGAGCATGCCCGGGCCTGGGTGGAAAGCGGCGTCGAACGCGCCAGTGACGAGCCGCATGTCATTCGCCAGATCGGTGAGTACGCCGTGGCGCTGCGCGGCGCCGAATCGGTACTGCGCGAGGCGGCGCGGGTGTTCGACGACCACGAGCGCGACCCCGAGAACAAGGCGTTGCAGGATGAGCTGATCCTGTCCGTGGCGACCGCCCGTGCGCATTCCGATGCGGCATCGTTGAAAATTTCCAGCGACCTGTTCTCGCTGCTGGGGGCCAGCGCTTCGCTGAGCAAGTGGAACCTCGACCGCTTCTGGCGCAATGCACGGGTACACACCACCCACGACCCGATCCGCTGGCGGCTGCACAACGTGGGCAACTACTACCTGAACGGGGCCGACCCAGGTGAGTACACGGCAGTGCTCAATGCCAAGGAAACCCAGGGCGCTACATGCCGTTGAATCCATTTGGGGCCGGGGGGCGCGTAGTGCCCCGTTCGCGGCACAAGGCCGCTCCTACAAGGGCGGCGTCGCATTCTGATCGAGCATCTACATGAACCACCCGCTTCTTCGGGCATTGGCCATCTACCGCGAAATGCCTTGGCGCTTTGCTCTGGTCGCTGCCTTGTACATTGCCGGCAACCTCGGCCTGGCCTTGCAGCAATGGCTGATCGGCCATGCGGTCGATGATGTCAGCGCCGGCCGCGCCGTGCTGCGCCTGGCCGACGGCAGCCTGGACGCCAGCTTGGCCTGGCACTGGTTGTGGCTGCTGCTGGCCACCGCCCTGTGCCGCGGCCTGCTGCAGTATGCCGCCGCCGTGCTGTCGCTGGTGCTCAGCCAGGCCCTGCTGACGCGCCTGCGTGAACGCATCCTGAGCCAGGTACAACGCCTGCACCTGGGCTATCACTGGCAACATGGCATGGGCGAACTGGTCACCCGCACCACCCGCGATGCCGACAAAGTACGCGACGCGCTGATCACCTTCTGGCGGCAGATCATCGAAACCCCGCTGGTGGTAATCGTTGCGGTAGGCCTGCTGGGTTGGTACGACCCGCTGCTGGGGCTGGTGCCCCTGCTGCTGACCGGCGCCGGGCTATGGCTGTTCGTGGTGCAGACCGATCGCCTGGTCACCCTGGACCGCGCCGTGGGCGCCGCCTATGACCAGGTCAGCCAGGACCTGGCCGAAGGCATCGGTGGCGTGCGCGTGATCAAGGCATTTGGTCTGGAACAGCAGCGCATTGCCCGCTTCGCCCGGCAGGTCGAGGTGTTCACCGGCCATGCCCGCGCCGCCCTTGCCTACGCCAGTTCGCGCATTCCACTGCCGCAGGCGGTGGTGGCGCTGGGGCATGTGTGGATCCTGGTGTACGGCGCCCACCGCGTGGCGGCCGGCGCGCTGGGCATCGGCGAGCTGGTCACTTCGCTGCTGGTGGCCACCACGCTGGTGTTCCGCATCGAAGGCATTGGCCGGGTGATGCAGACGTTCGCCGATGCCCGCGCCAGTGCCGAACGCATCTGGCAGCTACTGGACGAACGCCCGGCCATCGTCGGCGGCCATGCCACCCTGCCCGCAGGGCCGTTGGGGCTGAAGCTTGACCAGGTGCAAGTCAGTGCAGCAGAGGCTGGCCGGCCCATCCTACAGGACTGTTCGCTGACCCTGTTGCCCGGTGAGGTGGTGGCGCTGGTCGGCGCAACCGGCACGGGTAAAAGCCTGCTGGCCAGCCTGCTGCCACGTTTGGCCGATGTGCAGCACGGCAGCGTGCAGGTCGGTAACGATACGATGGGTTGGCGCGATGTGCGTGACCTCGACCTGGCCGACCTGCGCCGCCGCGTGCAAGTGCTGCCGCAGGAAAGCTTTCTGTTCTCCGACAGCCTGGCCGCCAACCTGCGCCTGGCCGTACCGCAGGCCAGTGACGCCCAGTTGCGTGAAGGCATGCGCCTGGCCGCTGCTGAGGACGTGCTGGAACGCCTGCCCCACGGCCTCGACACGCCGCTAGGCGACCGCGGCGTGACCCTGTCCGGCGGCCAGCGCCAGCGCCTGTGCTTGGCCCGGGCGCTGCTCGGCGCACCCGACATCCTGTGCCTGGACGATGCCACCAGCGCCCTGGATGCCCTTGGGGAACGCCAGGTGCTGCACAACATCCGCGGCCTGCACAGCGCCAGCGGCCAAGCCCCAACCTTGCTGCTGATCACCAGTCGCCTCTCTACCCTGCTGCTCGCCGACCGCGTGCTGATGCTGGACAACGGCCGCATCACTGCCAACGGCAGCCATGCCGAGTTGTGCGAAAACAACACCCATTACCGCGACTTGCTGGGGATCGACCATGACTGATGTGCAGCACTCCCCCGCCAGCGATATCGACATTGAACAACGCCTGGCCCGCCAGGCGCTGGACAGGGGCATGTTCCACCGTTTGGCGCCGCTGTTGCGGCCCATTCGCGGGCAGATCCTTGCCGTGATCGGTATCGAGCTGCTGCTGGTATTTACTGTGTTTCTGCGCCCGTGGTTCGTGCGGGAACTGCTGGACAAGGGCCTGGTGCCCAGCGCCGACCACTGGCTGCTCGACGAGCGTCTGGTACTGTGGTTGGGCCTGGGGCTGGCCGCGAGCTGGCTGGGGCGCTTTCTGCTGGCCGGGGTGTCGCAGTTCATATCCGGGCGCGCAGCGATCGGCGTGCTTAACGCCCTGCGGGTGAACGTGTTCGCCCATGTACAGGCGTTGTCAGTAAGCTACTTCGACCAGACCCGTGCCGGGCGTATCATTTCCCGTGCCGACCGTGATGTGGATGCGCTGGAGCCCCTGCTGGTACAAGGCCCGCCTGAGTTGCTTGGCGCCTTGCTCCGCTGCGGCCTGGCGGCGGTGATGCTGTGGCGCATCGACCCCAGCTTTTTCTACAGCCTGGTTGCCACGGTACCGTTGCTGGCCGTGGCCACCTGGCGCTTCAAGCGGATATCGCAGCGCAACTGGGCCAGGGTGGCCGAACAGCGCAGCCGCTTCACTGCCCACTTGGTAGAAAGTGTGAGCGGTGTGCGGCTGATCCAGCAATGCGGGCAGGAGCAGACCAACCGGGCACGCTACCGGCGCCTGCTGGAAGACTTCAACCAAGCACTGATCCGCGGCAGCCTGCGCGCCGGCTGGTTCGCCCCGTTTACCGCATTGCTCAGCACCGCCGGCATGGCCGTGCTGTTGCTGGTCGGCGCTCACGGTTTGGCCGAGGGCAAGGTTAGCGTGGGCCAGGTAGCCGAGAGCCTGTTCTACGTGTTCTTGTTCCTCGGGCCGCTGCAAGAGCTGTCGGACCTGTTCGAGCGCTACGCCACCGGCAGCGCTTCAGCCCAACGCATTTTCCTGCTGCTCGACACCCGCCCAGAAGTGCCTGACCCGCCAGCGCCTCACCCGCTGACCAGGGCGCGTGGTCAGGTGGACTTCGATGCGGTTGGTTTTGCCTATGCGCCGAACAGCTCGCGCCCGGTGATCGACGGGCTCGACCTGCATATCCGCGCCGGTGAAGTGCTAGCTATCGTCGGCCCCTCCGGGCATGGCAAGAGCACCCTGGTGCAGTTACTGACGCGCTTCTACGAAGTGCAGCAAGGCGCCGTGAAGCTGGACGGGATCGACCTGCGTGCGCTGGCCCAGCACGACCTGCGGCGCAACGTGGGTGTGGTGCTGCAGGATAACGTACTGTTCAGCGGCAGCATCCTCGACAACCTGCGCCTGGCCGCTCCAGCTGCCGACGATGCACAACTTGTAGCCGCAGCCCGTGAGCTGGGTGCAGACGAGGTGCTGGAGCGCCTGCCGCAGCGCTACCACACCGAAGTCGGCCCGCTGGGTGCACACCTGAGCCATGGCCAGCGTCAGCTGGTGTGCCTGGTGCGGGCCTACCTGGCCGACCCGGCGGTACTGGTGCTCGACGAAGCGACCTCGGCAGTGGACGTGCATACCGAGCGGCGCATCCAGCGTGCGCTGCGCAGGCTGTGCCAGGGGCGGACCGCGATCATCATCGCCCACCGCCTGGCGACCATCCGCGATGCCGACCGCATTGCCGTGGTGAAGCATGGGCGGGTGGTGGAGCAAGGGGCGCATGCCGAACTGATTGGGAGGAGTGGTGCTTATGCAGCGCTGTACGAAGCGTATCTGCGCAGTGCCGGGGAGGTTATGGCCGAAGTGTAGGACGTGAAGGTTGCTGCGCCTGGGCGATCGAGCGCCGCCACATCACCCAAGCCCTACACCTGGCGGCCCTCATGCTGCTACCCCAGCAACCATTGCTGCCGCACTGCTGCCACAGCAGCACCCCTAGCCCCGTCCACGCCTCAAACCCCCGCCCCACAGGCCATGCAACGCGCATGGCACAGCCGTTGCACCACCTCCCACACTCGCACACCCTCTCCCTTCAGGAGCCCCCATGACCACCGAATTCTTCTGGCGCCTGCCCTTGGGCACCGACGGGCCACAGCTGTCCACCGACCGCCATAACCGCGGCAACCCCGCGCACCGCCCCGGCAACATCGCCCCCGGCCGCCTGCCCAATGGACAGGCCGACGGCTTCACCTACATCGACTACATCGCCCAGGTGGCCAAGGCCGCCGAGCTGGCCGGGTTCGAAGGCGCGCTGCTGCCCACCGGCCCTGAGCCGTGGATCGCAGCCGCCGCGCTGGCCCGCGAAACCCGTCGAATACGCTTCCTGATCGCCTTCCAGGCCACCTGGACCCTGCCCGCCTACGCCGCCCAGCAGGCCGCAATCCTGCAGAACCTCAGCGGTGGCCGGCTGGACTGGAACATCATCACCGGCGGCAACCCGGCCAGCCAACGGGCCAATGGCGACTTCCTGGAGCATGACCTGCGCTACAAGCGCACCGGCGAATTCCTCGACGTGATCCAGGGCCTGTGGACCCAGGACAAGTTCAACTACGCAGGCGATATCTACCGCCTGGAAAACGGCAGCCTGCCACCGGGCCTGCAACACGAACGCAAACCGGGCGTGTACTTCTCCGGCTTTTCCGATGCCGCGCTGAACGTGGCCGCGCGCCATGCCGATGTGTACCTGAACTGGGCCGAGTCCATCGACAAGCTCAAGCCGCATATCGAACGGGTACGCGAGCTGGCCTACAAGCAGGGCCGCACCGTGCGCTTTGGCCTGCGTGTCGACCTATTCGCCCGCGAGACCGAAGAACAAGCCTGGCGCGAGCTGCGCCAGCAGTTCGAGCGCCTGGAAGGCAAGGCCAGCGCCAGCGCAAAGGGCTTCGTGACGGGTTCGGACTCTGTCGGTGGTGCACGCCAGGCGGCCTATCACCAAGGCCTGCAGGGCTTTGACGAACTTATCCTGGCACGCAACCTGTGGGCCGGCTTCGCCAAGGCCAAGCCCGGCCCCACCGTAGGCCTGGTGGGTAGCCATCAACACATCGCAGAGCGCCTGGCTGAATACCGAGATGCCGGTTTCAGCACCTTCATCCTCGCCGCCAACCCGCACCTGGAAGAAGCCTTGCGTATCGGCCAGGAGGTGTTGCCGCTTGTGCAGCAGGCAGCCACCACCTCTGAGCAGGCCAGAGCCTGAACGCCATCGGAGCTGAACATGAGCCAACCCCTCGATACCCTGTGGTACACACGCTGCCCGGTGCCCACCGGCCTGGGCATTGCCGTGCAGCAAGGCTGGCTGCAGGAAGACCTGGCCGGGCCCAGGTGCAGTCCCTGCGTGAAGCCGACCAGCAGGCGGTGCGTGAATCCCACTTCGATCATAGCCTGCTCAATTCCGTACGCCACGGCGGCAGCATCCCGGCCATCTGGGCCCGTGCCCAAGGCCGCGACACCCGCGTGATCGGCCTCTCCTGGGCCGATGAGGTGCAGTTGATCCTGACCAGGCCAGACAGCGGCATCCACACCGTAAAAGACCTCAAGGGCCGCCGCTTCGGCCTGCCCGACTGGCCTGCGGTACAAATCGACTTCACCCGTGCCCAAGCTCTGCGCGGGCTGGAAAACGCCCTTAAGCTTGCAGGGTTGCAAGTGGGTGACGTGGAGGTGGTCAATTACCGCTACAACGGCACTTTCAGCGACCGCCCGGTGCGCAACGTAGCCGGTACGCCGGTGTCCAGCACCCGTAGCGAAGGCCGCAACCTGGAGCTGGCCGGCCTGCTGCGCGGCGAGGTCGATGCGGTCTTTCTCAAGGGTGCCAGCGCCGTGCAACTGGCCCACGCCTTTGCCCTGCACACAGTGATCGACACCGGCAGCCACCCCGACCCGCTGATCCGCAGCAACAACGGCACACCACGTACACTGGCGGTGGACAGCCACCTGCTGGTGCAGCACCCGCAGGTGGTGCGTACCCTGCTCGGTTCGGTACTGCGCGCCGAACGCTGGGCACACCAGCACCCTGACGAAACCCGTCGCTACCTGGCGCGGGAAACCAACAGCAGCGAGTACTGGGTGCGAGTGGCCTACGGCAGCGACGCCCACCTGCGTCTGAGCACGCGCCTGGAAGATGAAGCCATTGATGCCCTGCAGGACTTCGTCGAGTTTCTCCAGCGCTGGCGCTTCATCCCGGCGCGCTTCGAAGTACGCGACTGGGTCACTCGGCAACCACTGGAACAACTGCTGCCGCCCCTCCCCATGGACAGGAAACCCGTTACCCCATGACCAAGCCCCTGGAAACGCTCTGGTACACCCACAGCCCCGTGCCCACCGGCCTCGGCATCGCCGTGCAGTCGGGGCGCCTGGCCGAGGCTTTCACGCCGTTCGGCACCAACATCCAGTCGCTGCGTGAATCCAGCGAACGCGAGGTGCGCGAAGCCCACTACGACCATCACCTGCAGAACTCGGTGCGCCACGGCGGCAACATCCCGGCGATCTGGGCATACGCCAGCGGCGTCGAGACCCGTGTGCTGGGGCTGTCGTGGAGCGATGAGGTGCAGTTGATCCTCACCACTGAAGAAAGTGGCGTATGCAGCATTCGCGACCTGAAGAACCGCCGCTTCGGCATACCCAAATGGGCGAACGTACAAATCGACTTCACCCGTGCCCAAGCCCTGCGGGGGCTGGAAAACGCCCTCAAGCTCGAAGGCCTGGCGGTAGCCGATGTGGAGTTGGTCGACTACCCCTATGGCGGCACTTACAGCGACGATGCCAAGCAGCACCTGTACGGCGCCGAAGTGAGCCTGGGCACCAGCCGCGTCAGCCGCCGCAACAACGAGCTGATCGGCCTGCTGCGCGGCGATATTGACGCCATCTTTCTCAAGGGTGCGCATGCGGTGCATCTGGCCCATGAGTTCGGCCTGCGTGTGGTGGTCGACACCGGCAGCCACCCTGACCCGCTGATCCGTAGCAACAACGGTACCCCGCGCACGTTGACCGTGGACCGGCACCTGCTGGAAAACCATTTCGATGCCAGCCGTACGCTGGTCGACACGGTGCTGCGCACCGAGCAATGGGCCTGGGCCAACCCTGTCGAGACCCGGCGCTTTCTGGCGCGGGAGTTGAACACCAGCGAGTACTGGGTGGCGGCGGCCTATGGCGATGATGCACACCGGCGCTTGCGTACGGCCCTCGACAGCCGCTCGATCGAGGCGCTGCAGGACTTTACCGAGTTTCTCTTCAGGTGGGGGTTCATACCACGGCGTTTCGACGTAAAGGGGTGGATTGATTTTCGCGTACTGGAAAGTGTGATCGGTTCGACTTCTCGGTTGGCCGTATAAGTTTTTGGGGCTGCAGCGCGGCCCCAGGCACTCCAGGGCCGCGCTGCTGCCCCAGCAGCACCCGCCCAGCAGTCCACTGTTGTCCAGTAGGCAAGGCCTTTCCAGAAGTCTGAAAAAGACCTTTGTAAACAGATAGTTAACAAGCTGGCACAGTCCCTGCTCTAGCTCTCCCCAACAACGCTTTACATACGGGGAGATCCACCATGCACCAGCTCAACCCTCTTGCCCGCCAGATCAGCATCGCGCTGCTGTTGGGCGGCACCGGCAGCCAGGCCTTCGCCGCGACCGAAGAGATCCAAACCGAACCGGCCCTGGAAACGGTCACGGTCACGGCCCAGCACCGCGAGCAGACCTTGCAGGAAGTCCCGGTAGCCGTATCGGCCATCAAAGGCACCAGCATCACCGCCGATGGCGTGCGCTCGATGGGCGACATCACCACCTTTGTGCCCAACGCCTCGGCAAAGAACCCCGACGGCGACGGCCGTCCGCGCTGGTACATCCGCGGCCTGGGCACAGGCGACACCGGCGCGGCAACGGTCTTTCCGGTCGGCATCTACGCCGATGACGTCTACCTCAACGCCCCCGTTGCCGGCGGCGGGCCACTGTTCGACCTGGAGCGCATCGAAATCCTGCGAGGGCCGCAGGGCACCCTCTATGGCAAGAACACAACGGCCGGTGCAGTGAACGTGATCTCGAAAAAGCCCTCCTTCGACACCGACGGGTATGGCACCGTCGGCTTTGGCAGCAAGAACGAGCGCATTGTAACCGGTGCCATCGGCGGCGCGCTGGTGGACGAAAAACTGGCCGGGCGCGTGGCGCTGTACTCCGAGGAGCGTGATGGTTTCCAGAACAACGACTTCGACGGCAACACTTATGGCGATGTGAACAAGAAAGCCATCCGCCTGCAGTTCCTGGCGCAGCTCAACCCCGACCTAGACGCGCTGCTCAAGGTGCACAGCCGCCAGTTCAAGGGCGACGGCAGCAATGGCTCGCTGCCCGTGGGCCGCTACTACAACGTCGGCTACCAACGCCCGCATGGGCGCGACATTTCGCTGAACGTCAACGAAGACTACCGCCTGGACCACGACGGCGCCTCGCTGACGCTCAACTACTACCTGGGTGACTACACGCTGACGTCAATCAGCGCCTACGACTACATCCGTAACCGCTCCACCAGTGACGCTGACTACACCCCCTACGAGGTCAACGGTGCATCGATCACCGACAACAGCTACCGCCAATGGTCGCAGGAGCTACGCCTCGCGTCGCCGGAGGACCGCCCGCTGCACTGGTTGCTGGGTGCGCACTACTTCCACGAAGACCTCGACAGCTCGGCGCAGCGGGTGGTAACCCCCGGCCCTACGCCCAACGGCACCGGCTCGAATCAAGTGGGCACCACGGCATTGCGCGACATGGGGTTCGACCACCGCACCGACAGCTACGCGCTGTTCGGCAATCTGACCTACGACTTCACCGACGATTTCAGCGTCACCGGCGGCCTGCGCTGGACACAGGAGAAAAAGGACATCGACCTGGACCTGCTGCAGCTGACCCGCGCCAGCGCCAATGGCCCGCTGATCCCGCTGGGCGGCGCGGGCACTAATGGCAACCGCCAGGAAGACAAGACCTGGGAAGCCTGGACCTACGACCTGACGCCCGAGTATCGCATCAACGACAACCTGCGGGTGTTCTTCCGCTACGCTCACGGGTTCCGCTCGGGCGGCTTCAACACCGGGCTTTCCACCAGCCTGGCGCAGTTGACCACGGTCGACCCGGAAGAGCTGGATGCCTACGAGCTAGGGCTGAAGTCGGAATGGTTCGACCGCCGCCTGACCGTCAACGCCAACCTCTTCTACTACGACTACTCAGATATCCAGGTCAATTTGCTGACGGTGAACAACGGCGTGCTCACTACTGCGCTGACCAATGGCGCCAAGGGCAAGGTCAAGGGCGCAGAACTGGAGATCGAAGGCCAGCCGACCGAGCGCCTGCACCTGCGCGCAGCGGTGTCATTCCTCGACACCGAATACACCGATTTCAGGAACACCAACCCCAACACCGGTGCGGTAACCGGCGACTATAGCGGTAACAGCTTCGTGCGTTCACCGCGCAACGTGGTGTCGCTGGGTGCCGATTACACCATCCCGCTGGAAGTGGGCGGCAAGCTGGTGGCCGGTGGGGACGTTAGCTTCCGTGACAAGGAGTACTTCCTGGCCGACCGCCAGAGCAGCGCTGACGAAACCCTCAGCCAGCCCCACTACACCTTGGCCAACGCACGTCTGAGCTGGTTTAGCCACGATGACAAGCTGAGCGTGACCGGTTTCATCAACAACCTTACCGACCGTCGCTACCAGGTACACGGCCGGCCCAACGGCACCGCTGGGCAGTACGTGATCACCTACGGCGACCCACGTACCGTCGGGGTCAGCGTTACCAGCCGGTTCTGATTGAAAACCACTGGGGCCGCAGCGCGGCCCACAGCCTCACGCTGTTTGAAAGGACTACGCCATGCCCCATCACACCCCCTTGGCCAGCGCCATTGCCCTGGCCATTACCGGCCTCGCCGTGCCCGGTTTCGCCGCCGAACCCAACGACCGCCTTGATACCGTGGTCGTGGTCGGCACCCACCGCAGCGACATAACTGCCCTGCAAAGCGCCGCGCCGGTCGATGTGCTGAGCGGTGAAAAACTCCAGGAAACCGGCGCCAGCGACCTGTCCACGGCCCTCACTGCGCTGTCGCCCTCGTTCAGTTTCCCGCAGTCGCCCCAAGGCGCCTTTGCCGGCTCCATCGCACAGGGCGCTTCGCTGCGCGGCCTGGCGTCGGATCAGGTGCTGGTGTTGGTCAACGGCAAGCGCCGCCACACCAGCGCCAATGTCACCCGCCAGGGCTTGGTCAATGCCCGTGGCGCGGCTGCCGTGGACCTTAGCCTGATTCCGCTGTCGGCTATCGAGCGCGTGGAAATCCTGCGTGACGGCGCGGCCGCCCAGTACGGCTCCGACGCCATCGCCGGGGTGATCAACATCGTGCTGAAGGAGCGCGACGATGGCGGTAACGCCGGCTACCGCTTCGGCGGCTACAAGAAAGGCGACGGCCTGCAACGCAAACTCGGCGGCTGGAAAGGCTTCGCTTTGCCCAACGATGGCTTCCTGACCCTAGCCTTCGACGCCGGCAGCCAGGACCCGGCCAGCGACACCCGCGACGACAACCGCATCTTCTACCCCGGCTCCACCAGCATCGGCACCGCGCGCGAGCAAAATAATCGCTACCGCAACTGGCGTTGGGGGTCGGGCAATGTCTCTGACCAATACAACTTCACCGCCAATGCCGAAATGGGTTTGGGCGAGGGCCTCAGCGCCTACGGTTTTGCCACTTATGCGCACAAGAATACCGATGCCGAGAATTTCTTCGACCCGCCTACCACGTTGCGCAACAACTACGGCAGCGTAGCCTTGGCGCGCTACCCTGACGGCCGCCTGCCGGTCACCCGCTACGGCCTGGAAGACGTTGCCGTCACCGGTGGGCTGCGCTTTGAAAGCCAATCTCTGGGCAGCTTTGACCTCGCGCTGAACTACGGTGCCAACCGGGTCGATTCCACCGACCACGATGCGATCAACCCGAGCTGGGGTTCCGCTAGCCCGTCAACCATCTACACTGGCCGCCGCGAAGCCGACCAGACCAACCTGACCCTGGACTGGACCCGCGACTTCGCCGACGGCTGGCTGTTCAAACCATTGACCGTTTCTGCCGGGTTGGCCTGGCGCCAGGAAAACTACGACCTGAACGAGGGCGATGCTGCCGGGTGGTCCAACGGGCCAATGTTCAACACGCGTGACCCTTTAACCGGGCGGCGCATTCCTGGCTATTACTCGGGCATTACCCAGGTCGACGCAGTGTCGCTTGACCGCCGCGTGATCGGCGCGTATCTGGATGTGGAAGCGCAAGTGACCGAGCAATTCCAAGCCGGCGTGGCGGTGCGCAGCGAGCACTATTCGGACTTCGGCGACACCACCAATGGCAAGCTGTCGATGCGCTACGACTTCACCCCTCAGATCGCTGCCCGCGCCAGCGCCAGCACAGGCTACCGGGCGCCGTCGCTTGTGCAGAGCGGTTTGTCATCGTTCAGCGTGCAGGTGGTGGAGCAGCCGCCAGGCAGCGGTAACTGGGTCGAGGTACAACAGCGCACCCTGCGTGCCGATAGTGCGGAAGCTGCGTTGCTCGGTGGCAAGGCACTGAAGCCGGAAGAATCGACCAACTTCTCTATGGGCCTGGTCTGGCAGCCACTGATCAATGCCTCGGTGACCATTGATGCCTACCGGATTGATATCGACAACCGCATCACCCTGTCCGATCAGTTGCCTGCGTCCGTGGTGGGCCCGATTTTCGCCGGCACGCCCTACGCCAGCATCCAAAGTGCGGCGTTCTACACCAACATCGCCGACACCCGCACCGATGGCGTCGAACTGGCCGGCCATTACCTGCTTGATGTGGGCCGTTGGGGGCGCGTGGACTTCAATGGTGGTTACGCACGCAACAATACCCGCATCACCGGCCTGGACAACGTGGGCAACATCGCCGGCAACCAGATCATTGGCCGCAATACCCAGGGGCTGGTTGAAGACGGCACCCCCAAAGACAAACTCACACTCAGTGCCAACTGGCTGTATGACGGCTGGAGCGTTACCGTTGCCCAGCGTCGTTACGGCGAATGGAAAAACCGCAATGCCGCCAACCCCGCGCTCGATCAGACCTTCAGCCCGCAGTGGGTGACGGACCTGGATGTTTCGTACCGCTTCAACCTTGGCCTGACAGTGTCGGCGGGCGCGATAAACCTTTTCGACAGCCATCCTGACAAGCTAGAGGGGGCCCAGCTTTATGGTGTACCTAAATACTCCATTACCAGCCCGGAGGGCGCACAGGGGGCGTTTTACTACACCAGCGTGAGTTACGACTTCTAAGCTGAAACCGGGTTGGCTTCTTCGCGGGTGAACCCGCTCCCACAGGGCAGTACTGATCTTCAGACCTGCGTAGCACCTGTGGGAGCGGATTCACCCGCGAAAAAGCCAGCACCTATATTGCTGCCCCACTGCTGCTCTGGAAGCACCTGACTGCTGCCCCAGCATCACCCTTCTCCCTCCAGCCTGCCAAACTGGGGCCTGCGCCGCCTGGCACAGCTCTTGCGATACAGCTCTACCTTCAGGCCAGCCATGCGCGTGCTCTCTCGTCTTTCTTGGTTCATATCCCCCGTGGCCCTGCTTACTCTCTGGGCCGTGGTGGCCAATGCCGGGCTATTCCCGGCCAACCTGCTGATCCCGCCGCTCGAAGTGTGGCACAGCCTCACCGACCTGCTGGCCACCGGCGAGTTGCAAGAGCACCTGGCCGGCAGCCTGTCACGGCTGGCGCTGGGCTTTACTGGCGGGACGCTGGCCGGCCTTGGCTTTGGCACGGCGTTGGCCTTGTCGAACACCCTGGAGGCCTATTGCGCCCCGTTGTTCCATACCTTGCGACAAGTGCCCAGCATCGCCCTGATCCCGATGTTCGTACTGCTATTTGGCGTGGACGAAACCTTCAAGGTGCTCATCGTTGCCAAAACTGCATTCTTCCCCGTAGCACTGGCCACCCGTGAAGGTATCCGCGCCATCCCCCTTAACCATTTCGAAGTGGCGGCCGTTTACCGCCTGCGCTGGCCCACGCTGGTAGGGCAAATTGCCCTGCCTGCGGCGGTGCCGGCAATCGTGACCGGAATACGTGTGGCACTGACCCGCGCTTGGGTGGTGCTGGTAGCTTGCGAGCTGCTGGCAGCCGACAGCGGCCTGGGCCAGATGATCGAAATGGGCCGGCAGATGCTGCGCATCGATGTCGTTATGGTCGGCGTGGTGCTGACCGGGCTGATCGGCTTCAGCCTGGACTTCATCCTGCGACGCGTGGAATGCCACTTGTCAGCCTGGCAAAGCCGTTGAGGAGGCTGTTGATGAAACGACCTGATTTGCGGGGCCTGGTGCTGCCGCTGGTGCTGATCGGCGCCTGGGAGTATGCCTCTCGCCAAGGGGCGGCCGGTGCCTATGCGTTCGTGCCCCTGGCGCAAGTGGGCACAGCATTGGTCGAACTGCTGGGCAGCGGCGAATTGCTGGTCAACCTGTGGGCCAGCCTGTTCCGTACCTGCAGCGGCCTTACCATCGGCATCATCGGCGGGGTCGGGCTGGGGGCGTTGATGGCCTTGTCCACCCCCGCCAATCGCCTGATCGCCCCGCTGTTCCACGCCCTGCGTCAGGTGCCGATGCTGGGCTGGATCCCGCTGATCGCCTTATGGCTGGGTAACGGTGAAGATGCCAAGTTGCTGATTGTCAGCCTGGCAGCGTTGTACCCGATGGTGCTCAACACCTTTGAAAGCCTGCGCCAGGTCTGCGGCCACCCCCGCGAAGCAGCACGCGTGTTGATGCTCACCCGCTGGCAGCAGCTTTGGCTCATCCTGCTGCCCGCCGCACTGCCAGGCATTGCCGCCGGGGTGCTGCAAGCCTTGGCCTTCGCCTGGGTAACCTCGGTAGGCAGCGAGCTTTTCCTGTCTGCCGGGGCCGGCCTCGGCAGCCTGATGATGAACGCCGAAGCTGCGGCGCGCATGGAGATCATCATGGTCTGCGTGCTGTGCATCGGCCTGAGTGGCTACCTGATGTCCTGGCTATGCACCCTGCTAACCCGCCGCCTGCTGCGCTGGCGCACCCACCATTGAAAGGCCCGCCCATGAACGCCATCGCCCACGCTGTACCCACCCCCGCCAGCACTGGCGCCCTGACCATCTGTGGCCTGAACAAGACGTACCGGCTCAAGGGCAAGCCGGTGCAGGTGCTCGAAGGCATCGACCTGGATATCCACCCTGGCGCATTCGTCAGCATCCTCGGTGCTAGCGGCTGCGGCAAGTCCACCCTGCTTCGGCTGATTGTCGGGCTAGACCAGGACTACCAGGGGCAGATTCTACTGGACCGAAACCCCGTGCGCGGGCCAGGCCTGGAGCGCGGCATCGTGTTCCAGGAACATCGCCTGTTCCCATGGATGACGCTGCAGCAGAACATCGCCCTGGCATTGAAAAACCATGAATTGCCAGCAGCCAATAAGAACCGGTTGGTGTCCGAGCACATCGAACTGGTAGGCCTGGGTGGTTATGAGCAGGCCTACCCGCACCAGTTGTCTGGGGGCATGGCCCAGCGCGCGGCGATTGCCCGGGCGCTGGTGAACAAGCCCAAGGTGCTGCTGCTGGATGAACCGCTCGGCGCACTGGATGCCCTGACCCGGGTACGCTTGCAGCAGGAGCTGCAACGCATCTGGGTGCAGGAGCGTTGCACGGTGATCATGGTGACCCATGACATCGAGGAAGCACTGTACCTGGGTGACCGGGTATTGGTGATGGATGCGCAGCCAGGCAGAATCAAGGAAGACATAAGCATCGATCTACCTCATCCCCGCAAGCGGGACAGTGAGCTTCTGCACGATCTCAAACAGCGGCTGTTGCGACAGTTGGCAGACGCTTGAGGAGGAACCGACGGGCGCGCTGGGAACAGCGCGCTGGCCGAGCCTACGCGACATCACCGCCCCGTGATCAACAGTTGAACATCACCGAACGTTTGACCCGTTCATCTACAGCCAATGAAAACACATCTGGCCGCGCATAATGCCCAACCACATCGAAGTCATACCGAGCCCGGGTCAATTCCTCGATATCAATCTGCGCTGTCAACAACCCCTCCTCCCCGCGCAACGGCCCGGCAAGCACATCGCCCAGTGGCCCCACAATCACACTGTTGCCCTGGATCAGTGGCCGGTCCTCGTCCCAATGCGGCACCTGCACCCCAAGTTGCTTGGGCGAAGGCTGCACCTGGCAGGCGCTAACCACAAACATCCGGCCCTCGTGAGCAATGTGGCGCATCGACGCCTGCCATACATCCCGCTCGTCCACCGTAGGGGCGCACCAGACCTGCACGCCCTTGGCGTACATCGCGGTGCGCAGCAGCGGCATGTGGTTCTCCCAACAGATCGCCGCGCCCACCTTGCCGAATGGCGCCTCAAGCACAGGCAGGGTCGAGCCATCCCCCTGGCCCCAGATCAGGCGCTCGGTTCCGGTTGGCATCAGTTTGCGGTGCTTGGCGACCAGCCCGTGCTCCGGTGAGAAAAACAACGCCGTGCAGTACAGGGTATTACCGGCCCGCTCGATCACACCCACAACCAGGTAAGCACCGGTGCGTTCGGCAAGCCCGGCCAGCTCGTCGGTTTCCACGCCCGGCACATCGATGGCGTTCTCGTAATAACGCTGGAAGCTTTCCCGCCCCTCTGGCAGCCGATAGCCCAGGTAAGTGCCAAATGTTTCACCTTTCGGGTAACCGCCAAGCACGGCCTCTGGCATGACCACCAGGTTGGCGCCCGCCTGTTTGATCTGTGGCTCGTAGGCCAGGATGGCCTCGAGTGTGCTGGTTTTGCCTTCAGGCCTGGAGCCAATTTGCAGTGCAGCAACGGTAGTGGTGGCCATGGTCGTTATCTCGCATGTTATGGCTGGAATATGGGTATAGTCCGTCCGCGCCACCTATCAATCAATCCACAAGGCTGACTAACTGATATGAGCAGTAATAATATCTTGAGCATGGATCTGAACTTGCTGAAAGTGTTCGAAGCCCTGTACGAAGAAGGCGGTGCAAGCCGCGCCGCGATCCGCTTGGGTATCACGCAACCCGCCGTCAGTGCTGCGTTGACGCGCTTGCGTGTGGTGTACGCAGATCACCTGTTCGAGCGGACCGGCCGGGGCCTGCGCCCCACGGCCAAGAGCGAAGAGCTGCGGCCGGTGATCGCCAGCGCCCTGGAAAAGTGCCGTCAGAGCCTGTTGCTCGCCAGCCCCGATGGGGACGGGTTCACGGGGCGCACCTCGACGCTCGGGCTCTCCGATGACCACGAACTGGCCATCGGCAGGCAACTGGTCGACCTGGCCAAGCGCAGCGCGCCGGGGCTCAGGATCATCTTCAAACAGACCCACAGCATGGTGGCAGGCGATGCGTTGATGGGCAGGCATATCGACCTGGCCTTGACCGCAGGTATCCTCGGTTCGCGGGCGCTGGGCCGCAAGGTGCTGGGCACCGGCGGTTACACTTGCCTGATCGCCCGGCAAGCCGATCAGCCACCGGTTGAGCTGACACTGGACGGGTTTCTCGAGCGCAACCACCTGCTGGTGTCGTCGGGTGGGTACGTAGGCGTGGTCGATGAAGCCCTGGCAGCGCTGGGCAGGTCACGCACGGTCGAGGCCTCCACCACCCATTTCGCCGCACTGCCCAGCCTGCTGGCGGGTACCGATTGCGTGGCCACGCTCCCAAGCCATGCAGCCCACGCCTTGGCGAAGAGCAGTGCGGTGGTCTGCTGCCCGTGCCCTATCGACTTGCCCAGGTACTCGGTCGAACTGGCTTGGCGGGTGGACAGCGCGCGGGATCCGGTGGTGCAGAAGGTCAGCGGTTTGATTGGCGAGGCTCTGCAGGCAATCGAGTTGCACGACGTGTTGCTCGGTCATCACTGAGCGTGGAGTCATGCTGGAAGCGTTTCTCGAACTACGGTGATGAAACTATTGCGCCTTGATCCCACTCAATCGGCCAATACGGCGGCAGTTCTGTCGTCTCTCAATCGTTGATCACGAAACAAGAGCACCCCCATGATCGCTCGCTGGCGTTGGGCACTGGCACAAACCACAAAACGGCTATGGTTTCGCGCCACCCTGTTCTCCTTCATCGGTGTACTCACCGCCTTGCTGGCGATAGCCTTCCGCGACTTCGTACCGCCCTCGCTGCCGGCCAAGGTTGGTGCGGATTCGGTGGACAAGATCCTCGGCATCATCGCCTCCAGCATGCTGGCAGTGACCACGTTCTCCCTCAGCACCATGGTGTCGGCCTATGGCGCCGCCAGCAGCGGCGTGACCCCGCGGGCCACCAGCCTGGTGATGGAAGACTCCACAACCCAGAATGCGTTGGCCACATTCATCGGCTCGTTCCTGTTCAGCCTGGTGGGCATCATTGCCTTGAGCACTGGTGCCTATGGCGCGCAGGGCCGGGTGGTGCTGTTTGCGGTCACCCTCGTGATGGTGATTCTGATCGTGTACACGCTGCTGCGCTGGATCGATCACCTGTCCAAGCTCGGTCGGGTCGGTGAAACCATCGACCGTGTGGAGGTCGCCACCATCACGGCGCTGGAAAACCGGGCGCGCTGGCCGTATCTGGGCGGCGAAGCCTACCCCCGCGATTGTGCCCTGCCCGCCCATGCCAGCACCCTCGTGAGTACTGGCACCGGCTACGTCCAGCATGTGGATGTGAATGCCCTGGCGCTGGCGGCCAAGCAGCATGGTGTGGCCATTTACCTGGAAGTGCTGCCAGGCAGTTTCCTGCACCTGGGTGCTGTGGTTGCGCACATCGTGGGCAAAGGGAGCCAGGAGGTCAGCGCTGAGTTACAAACTGTGGTACTGGCCGCGCTCACCATCGGCTTGCGCCGCACTTATGAGCAAGACCCACGCTTCGGGCTGTCCGTGCTGGCAGAGATTGCATCGCGCGCGTTGTCACCCGCCACCAACGACTCAGGCACCGTGATAGACGTGATAGGCCGGGGGGTGCGCTGTTTCACCCAGTGGGCTCAACAGGCGCCCGAGCAGGAAGCCGAACACCACTGCAGGGATGTATACGTGCGTGCGCTGAGTGTGGATGACATGTTCGATGACTTTTTCACGCTGATCGCGCGCGACGGTGCGGGCCTGCTTGAAATCGATATCCGCTTTATCAAGGCTCTCGCCAGCTTGGCGGCTATTGACGCAGACAAGTTTGGGCAGGCCTGCGCCATGCATGCCGCCCTGCTGGTCAAGCGCGCTGAACGCGCGCTACCGCTGGAGGAAGACAGAGCGCGGCTGCAGGCGCTGGCAAAGGCTGCCTTTACAGCCCTGTAACGAGCCTCGCTCGCCCTGGCGAAGCTTCAGAAGCGCATCATCACCGACTTCAACTCGGTGTAGTCATCAATGAACGCGCTACCGAACTCGCGGCCAATCCCCGAGCCCTTGACCCCGCCAAAGGGCACCGACGGGTCGAGGAAGGTGTGCATGTTCACCCAAACTGTGCCCGCCTCGATACGTGGAATCAGCCGCATGGCTTTGGCCAGGTCATTGGTCCACACGCTGGCCCCCAGGCCGAACGGCGAGTCGTTCATCATGCGCACCAGGTCGTCTTCATCGTCGAACGGCAGCACGGTGACGATGGGCCCGAAGGTTTCCTCGTGAAGGAATGGGTCCTGTGCATCCGTGGCCCTGAGCAACGTTGGCTCCACGAAATAACCCGGGCCGGGCAGCGGTTTACCCCCACACAGCACCTGGCCACGGGCATTGGCCTGGGCGAAAAAGCCGACGATCTTGTCGTGGTGCGCTTTATTGGCCAATGGGCCGAACTGGGCAGACTCGTCCAGCGCACCGCCCACCTTCATCGCCCCCAGGCGTTGGGCCAGCTCGGCACAAATGGCGTCTACCTTGCTGCTATGGATATACAGGCGCTCCGGCGCCGCACACACCTGGCCCTGATGTACATAAGCGGTTTGCAGAATCCCTTCGACGGCCTGGTCCACGTCTACATCGGCCAGGAACGCAGCCGGGTTTTTGCCGCCCAGCTCCAGGGTTACACGGGTGAGGTTCGCACTCAGTGCAGCCTTGCCCACCGCAACACCGGTGGGCACCGAGCCGGTGAACGAAACCTTGGCCACCCCCGGGTGGCCGATCAGCTGCTGACCAATGCGCCCGCTGCCGTTGACAATGTTAAGTGCCCCCGGCGGCACCCCGGCCTCCAGGGCCAATTGCGCCACGCGCAACAGCGACAGCGGCGTAAATTCACTGGGTTTGAGCACGATGGTGCAGCCACAGGTCAATGCCGAAGCAATCTTCCAGATGCCGATCATCAGCGAGAAGTTCCAAGGTGTGATCCCGGCCACGACCCCCACCGCTTCGCGGCGAGTGAACGCGGCATACTGCTCACCCTGCATGGACGGCAGCGACGGGGTCATGGTCTGGCCATGGATCTTGGTCGCCCACCCGGCAAAATAGCGCAGAAACACCACGCTTTGCGGCACCTCCAAGTGCCGGGTCAGGTGGATCGACTTGCCAGAGCTCAGCGACTCCAGCTGGGCAAGCTCTTCACCATTGGCTTCGATCAGGTCGGCCAGGCGGTTCAGGGCCACGCCACGCAGGTAAGGCGTGGTGCTGCCCCAGCTGTTGACAAAGGCGCCGTGGGCCGCCTGCACGGCATGCTCCACCAAGGCCGGGCTGGCCTGCGCGACCTGGGTGAGCACCTCGCCGGTTGAAGGGTTGAACACATCGAAGCGCTCGGCACCCGCTTCGCTGATCGCCTGGCCCTCGACAAAGCTGCCAGGCTGGCTGTCAATGAAGCGTTGAACACTAGGCAGCAGGGCAATGTCGCTCATGCCATTACTCCTCGGATAACGGTTTTTGCCACGGGCATCTCAACTCTCCTCTTGCCATTGCGATGAAGGACGCTGCCGCCCACTGGGCCGAGTCTGGCCCATCGGCCCAGCGCCTTCTGGTTCCGCCCTGCCACATTTTGGGTCGTGCCTGCCAAAGGCGCCCCTTAGTTGTGCCCAGGTACAGGCAGTGGCGCGTCGTCGTTCCAGGCCGAAACCGGGCGGCTGAACAGGTTGCAGGTCTGGAAGTGCGCCATACGCCACTGCCCTTCCTCGAACGCGAAACGCACGGTCAGGCGTGCCGCGTTCAGGTGCGACGTGCCGTCATTGAAGGTGCTGGTTTGCAGCATCACCCAACTGCCCTGCCCGTGGTCACCCGTGGCCTCGATGACCTCGCTGGTCAGAAAATGCACGTTCAAGGCGAAGTGGGCTGGGGTTTTCATGTAGCCGGCAAATAGGCTGCGGATCGCCTCGCGGCCTTGATAGCCGCCAAAGCTGGCAGCGTAACGGGCGCCTTTGCCCTCCCAAACCGCCTCCCGGGTAAACAGCCCGACAAGTTCCTCCAGCGGAGTGTGGGCATCCAGCGTGTCGCACAGTGCCATGTAGCGGTTGATGCAAACCCGAATGGCCTGCTGGCTTTCGAAGCCGCGCAGGCGTTCGAGCAAAACAGAAGTTTCTGTCACTGTGGTGGTTCCTCTTCCTGCGATCATGGCGCCGAAACGGCATTCAGGTTTAGCAGCAGGCGCTCGGCCACCGCCAGTAGCTTGGCATCCGCACCCTTGGCGCCCACCAGTTGCAGGCCCACGGGCAGCCCGCATTCGCTGCCCAGAGGGATGGACAAGGCCGGGTGCCCCGAGAGGTTGAAGGGGCGAACCAGCGAGGTCATGCCCAGCACGGCGCGAGTGTCAGCAGCCTCTTCGAGCCTTAGCGGGAAGTCCGGCATGGTGGGCAACGCCAGCACATCGAAACATTTCAGCGCCTGATCGACTTCGTCGCTGAAGCTAACCCGTACCCGTTCGGCTTCCGCCAGTGCCTGATCGGTAGTGTGCCCCGCCGCTGCCAGGCGGCCCGCGATGTCTGCACCCACCTGCTCGGTTTGCAGCAGGTGCGCACATGCGGTGAACGTCTCCCGGTTGATCACCACCATGCCGGCTTCGTATGCCGCCCCCAGGTGCTTGAATTCCACATTGCCCAACTGCAGACCGCTGGCCGTCAACGCGCTATGCACGACTTTCTGGATGCCTACTTCGGCCGTGACCCGCAACACCCCGACCTTGGCCTGCAGCGGCACCTGTGCCGCCACAAAGCTAGGGTCGATCATGGCCATTGCCTGCACCAGCATCGGCAACGAGGCTGCGAACGGCCCCACGCAGTCCAGGGTGGAATGCGCAGGCATCACACCCTGCCGGCTCACCCGCCCGAACGTGGGTTTGAAGCCGAACACACCGCAACAGCAAGCCGGGATACGCACCGAACCACCGGTGTCGGTACCGAGGCTGAAGTCCGCAAGCCCTGCCGCCACCGCGGCCGCCGAGCCGCTGGACGAGCCCCCGGGGATACGCCCTGGAAAACGCGGGTTGCGGGCGGTACCAACGTAGTGGTTGATGCCTGTGGTGCCGAACGCCAGCTCGTGCAGGGCGGTCTTGCCGGTCAACCGGGCGCCGGCTGCCAGCAGATGCCTCACCACCTCGGCATGCTGCTCGGCCAACGGCGCCTGTTCCAGGGCCTTGCTTGAGGCCCGCGTGGCCGTACCGGCCACATCAATGGTGTCCTTCACCACCACACGCGGGCCGCTCCCTCCCAGCGCCAGGGATTCAACAATGATCGTCATGCCATCACCTTCTTGTTGTGACCGGCCCGAACACCTTCAGGCCGGTGTTGTTTGTGTACGTGAATTATCAGTTGAATGTTCCCGCAATGACCTGCGTCAGCACAGCGTGGGTCATGGCCCTGGCATGATGGGTTTCGGTGTTCAAATGCGTTGAACCCGCTATGATGACGCCACTATTTCCGCACCTGTAGTGAACCGATGAGCCATTCGAAAACTGCAAACCACAGCCACCACGACCCCGCCAGCGATGAGTTTCGCAAGGAAGACTTCCCTTTCTACTGGCTAGCCCGTGTACACGGCCGTTACACCCAGAACATGGAGCGCCTGCTGAAGAAGGTCGACCTGGACGTGCCACGCTGGCGTGTGCTGTGGATCCTCAACGAAAATGGCGAATCGAGCATTTCCGAGATTTCCACCCACGCCATCGCCAAGCTTTCGACCATTACCAAGATCGTCTACCGCATGAAGGAAGACGGCCTGGTCGACACTGCGCCCAGCCCCGAAGACGGCCGTGTCACCCAGGTACGCATCACCGAGGTGGGGCTGCAGAACATCGAACGCATGCAAGACGTGACCCGCGACTTGTTCCAGCGCAGCTTCAAAGGCCTGACCGAAGCTCAGGTGCAACGGCTGAACCGCATGCTGGAAGTGGTCTTCCACAACCTCGAAACCTTCTGAGCGCTCGGCGCCATCAGCACGCCTTCGACGCCTCGCAAACCCGGTGGTAGGCCCGGTTGAAGTACACCAGGCCATCATCGGCTCCCCCATGGCGGATGCTCTGGATCTCGCAGTAAAAGATGCTGTGCGAGCCCACCTCGTGCACCTGGGCAATACGGCAATCGAAGTTCACGAGCGCCTCCTGCATCACGGGTGCGCCGCTTTCCAGCACGGTCCAGGGCGTGCTCGCGAAGCGTTGCTCCATGTTCAGGTTGCGGTCGGCGAACGCACCGGACAGCGCCTGATGGGTGCCAGCCAGCACATTCACGCACAGCGCGCCATTGGCCTTGAACTGCTCGTTGGAATACGACGACCTGTTCATGCATACCAGCAGCGTGGGTGGTGAGTCGGTGACGCTGCACACGGCCGAGGCGGTGAACCCGAATCGCCCGGCAGGGCCATCCGTGGTGATGACCGAGACGGCACCGCCAAGCAGGGCCATTGCGTTGCGAAATTGGGTTATGTCTACCATGGTGGGTCTCCTCAGATGTCCAGCACCAGCTTGTTGGTCTTGGCCCGCGAGCAACACACCAGGATCTGGTCGTTGGCAGCCTTTTCTTCATCGGTCAGGTACACGTCGCGGTGGTCAGGAACACCCTCGAGCACCTCGCACATGCAGGTGCCGCACACACCCTGTTCGCAGGAGATGTCGATCTTGATGCCCACCTGGGCCAGGGCATCGAGAATGGTCTGCCCTTCGGCCACCTGCACCGCCTTGTTGCTGCGTGCGGCAAACACCTCGAAGCCGCCGCCACTGGCATCCACCTCCACCTGGAAGTACTCCTTGTGGATATGCGCCTCGTCATAGCCCTGCTGGCGGGCACCGGCGATCACCCAATCCATGAAGCCCGACGGGCCACAGGTGTACAGGTGCGTGCCTGCGCTGGCATCGCCCAACACCGTTGGCAGGTTCAGCCGCTGGGCCTGGGCCTCGTCATCAAAGTGAGTCACCACACAAGCCGCGAAAGGTGCGCGGGCCAGTTCGCCGAGGAAGGCGCTGCGGCTGCGCGAGCGGCCACAGTAGTGCAGCTCGAACGCTGCGCCCTGGCGATGCAGGGCATGGGCCATGGCAATCATCGGTGTAATGCCGATACCGCCGCCCAGCAGAATCGTGCGCTTGGCATCCCGGACCAGCGGAAACAGGTTGCGCGGGGTGCTGATCTGTACCTCGCGGCCCTCATGCAGGGCGTCGTGAATCTGCACAGAGCCACCGCGGGACGCCGGGTCCTTCAGCACACCCAAGCGGTACACGGATGCCTCGCCAGGGTCGCTGCACAGCGAGTACTGGCGTACCAGGCCCGGCGCCACATGGATATCCACGTGAGCACCTGCCTCGAAGGCGGGTAGTGAGGCGCCATCGGCACGCTCCAGGTCGAGCACGACCACGTCGGCCCCTTGGATCTCGCGCTTGCGCACTACAACGTTCAACAGTTCTTCATTCATGGCAGTTACCTCGAATTACCGGAGGAGCGCCGGGCGCTCCGACGCTTTCAACGCATGAACAGGCCGCCGTTCACATCCAAGGTCGCCCCGGTGGTGAAGTAGGCTTCGGGGCGCGCCAGTTGCACGATCAGGTCGCCGATGAAGTCGGCATCGCCCAGCCGCTGCACCGGGATGTTCGCCAGCAGGCCGGGCAGGCGTTCGCCAGGCACGGCAGCGTGCACTGCCGGCGAGTCGATCGGCCCGGGGGCAATGGCGTTGACCGTGACGCCGCTTGCAGCGAACTCCTTGGCGAAGACCTTGGTCAGGGTCACGATGGCACCTTTGCTTGCCGCGTAATGTGCCCCGGTAGCCGTGCCGCCGTTCTGCCCCGCCAGCGACGCCATGTTGATGATCCGCCCGTAACCTGCGGCGGCCATGTGCGCGCCCAGTACCTGGCAGCCGAGAAACACGCTGCGCAGGTTCAGGCCCACTACCGCATCGAACTCTTCCGGGCTGATTTGCATCAGCGGTGTGGTGCGGGTGACCGCCGCGTTGTTGACCACCACCTGCAACGCCCCGAAGTGCTCCAGGGTCTGGGCCAGGGCGTGGTGGAAATCCGATTTGCTGGCCACATCCAGTTTTATCGCCAGGGCGCGGCCGGCCTGCGCCACACACTGCTCCTGCAGTTGCTGCGCAGCAGCGCGGGCCTGGTCCAGGTCGCGGTCGGTCACCACCACGTCGAAACCTGCAGCCATCAACCGGGTGCAGAAGCGCAGGCCAAGCCCTTGGCCGGCCCCGGTTACCAATGCAACGTGTTTCATGGCCGGCTCCTCAGAGGATGTAGCCGATACCCGCGAGGGTGTCGTCACTGTTGATCAGGCTGATCACCTTGCGGTGGATCTTGAAGCCGCCTTCGGTCCGCACCAGGGTGTAGGTCAGGTCAGCGGTGTAATGCTTGAGGCTTTCCTTGCGGAACTCGCGGATGTTCTGGGCGCAACGCACCGTCACGTTCATGCCATCATCGGCCAACACGCGAAAGCGTGAAATGGCACGCACGGTGCGAGGTTGCGGGCTGGTGGAAATGGACTCGCCACCAATCAGCCGCTGCACCCGCAGGCCACGCATGTGGTGGTCGTCGTAGGCATAGTTGAGGGTGTTTTCGTGGTCGGTTTCCTTGGGGTCGATGGGGATGATGTAAGTGCCCTTCTCGGTCCACAAATTCAACCAGGTGTCGTATTCGCCATGGTCGAGCATGTCGCCTTCCTGCCAGATGAAGGCCGTCACTTCCGTGAGCAGGTTGAGGTTCATCATTTGGCCTCCACGGTCATCATTTTTTTCCACTGCTGGTAGGCCGCGCGCATACCGGTTTCGGCACTCACGTCCGAGATCAGGCCATCGGCGGTAGGTGTTTCGCCGGGCAGCCCGCGGTTCAGCATGATCCACAGGTTCTCACCGGCATTCGCGCCCTTCTGTACCCGTTCCCAGGCCTCGGAGTCGTCCGGCGTTCCAAAGCCCATGGGGCCCTGGAAGTGTTCGTGCAGCCGCAGGCGATAGCGGTTGGCCGCGGCCGGCCCGCCATCCATGGTGATCACCGAGTGATGGATTTCGGTTTCTGTGACCGAGATCGGCTGCAGCACGCGGAAAAACGCCATGGAGCAGGCGACGTTCGGGAACAGGTTAAGGTTGAACCCCGACCCGCCCACCGCACGTACGATGCGGCGCACCTGCTGTTCTTCGATGCCCTCGTCCCGCAGTTCGGCCGCCAGCGCTTCGAACCGTTCCGGGATGGGCTTGTCAAGGTTGGCTTCCAGGTCGACCAGTTCGGGGATCATCACCATCACGCTGTGGCCGTTGCCGAGGTCTTCCACATAGCCAGGCCCCTTGACGAAGTCGAAGAGCTCCAGGGTCTGCTCGTCGACCGACGACAGGAAACTCTTGTGCACCAGCGGGAAGTGATAAGCGTCGGTGGTGTTTTCCAGCTGGATCTTCCAGTTGCCCGGGAAGCGGAAGCGGTGCTCGCCCGGCACCTTGATGCCGTAGCCAGCACCTTGCTTCATGAACAGGTCCATCCATTTTTTCGCTGCGCCAAGGAAGTCTTCTAAAGGCTCCAGGTCGTGCTTGAAGGTAGCGAAGACCATGCCGGCGTAGCTTTCGGTGCGCAGGCTCACCAGCGGCAGTTCAGCCTTGTCGATGCAGTCGCCGTAGCTTTCGGGGTGCGGAATGCCCCGCAGCGAGCCGTCCAGTGCGTAGCCCCAGCCGTGGTAGGGGCAGACGAAGCTGTTGGTCTTGCCCTTCTTGTGCTCGCACACGGTGGCCCCCCGGTGGCGGCAGCGGTTGAGCAGCACGTTGATGCCTTTCTTGCGGTCGCGCACCACGATGACCGGCTGCTTGCCGATGTAGGTGGTCTTGTAGCTGCCGGCTTCCGGTATTTCGCTTTCATGGGCGACCCAGATCCAGGTGCTATGGAAAATACGCTCCAGTTCAGCGTCGAACAGCGCCGGGTCGGTGTACAGCGAGGTGTGAACGCGGTCGGCTTGCACCAGCTCGGCCGGGTCGACCGTCAGGTTGATGGCGGGTATCAGGTTGCTCACGGGGTAGTCCTCTTGTTCAGGCACGCTGGATGATCAGTTCGCGGCCAACGCGGGCCTCGACCTTGGCGTAGCGCCACAGCTTGTACGGCCCCTCACCCACGGCTGTGGTGCGGAACAGGTTGCAGGCGGCGTGCACGGTTTCGATGTCTGGCACGTCGGCCAGCAGGTAGGTGGTCCAGGGGAAGCCGTCGGACGGGCCGACCATGCCCTGGTCGTCATCCATGTTGCCCAGCACCTTTACCCCGGCCAGGTCGTGAATACCGTTCCACATGGCACTGAACGCTGCCCACACCTGCAATTGTTCCTCACGCGGGGCACTGAAGAAGTTCTGGTTGATGCCCATGCAGAACAGCACACGCAACGCTTTCTTATCGGTCATGACAAAGGTCTCTGGTGGTTACAGGTAGCCCGGCAGGGGCTGCTTGCCGAAGAACATGGCGCCGGCGTTCTGGTAGGTGACGTCGCCCATGAATGCATGCTGGGTGACCACTTGGGCATCGTTCACGCAGCGCGCCAGGGGGCTGTCGTTGTAGATCCCAGTCATGCCCGAGAGCATTTGCGCGCTGCGCGCCACTTCGGCTGCCACACGGGTGGCATGGGTGGCCGACAGGCGCAGCAGGTTGGTGGCCTCCACAGGCACCGGGTCGCCAGCCAGCACATGGGCCCAGGCCTGCTCAATGGAGTCGTAGAAGAATGCACGTGCCGAACGCAGCGCTGCCTCGGCCTTGGCCACATCGACCTGCGCCAGGGGGCGGTCAGCCAGTGCCGGCGCGCCGGTGACAGAAATACGCCCGCTGGCCATACCGGACAGCTCATCGAGGGCGGCACGTGCCACGCCCAGCCCGACCACCGACAACACCTGGGTGGCCAGCGACAGCGAGGGGTAACGGAACAGCGGCTCGTCGAGGTTGGAAGGGCCGCCGCGCACGAACGTCCATTCCTCCCCTACCACCACGTCCTCAACCACCACGTCATGGCTACCGGTGCCCAGCAAGCCGACGGTATCCCAGGTGTGCTCGATGCGTGCCTGCTGGCTGGGCATGACGGCAAGGCGCGGCAAGTCGAGCTTGTCACCATTGCGGGGGGCAATGCCCACGCCGATGATGTCGGCGCCCAGTGAGCCGCTTGAGTACTTCCAGCGGCCATTTACCCTGAAACCGCCGGGCACGATCTCGGCAGGTTGCGGCGGGAAGATACCGCCTGCAAACACCGTGTCCGGGCTGCGCTGGTAGATCTCGGCGATGGTCTGCAGCGGCAGCGCCGCCAGGTAGACCGGGCTCATGCCAAAGCTCGCCACCCAGCCCGCAGAGCCATCGGCATGGGAAATGCGCTCGATCATTTCGCAGAACTGCGTCGGGGAGCATTCCAGCCCGCCGAACCGGGCTGGCACCAAGGCCCGGTAGACACCGTGCGCCTTGAACGCATCGATCACATCGCGGGAGATGTGGCGTTGCCGATCAAATTCGCCCAGACGGGCCCGATCACGCACACCTTCGAGCAATGCATCGAAGGCGGCTCCAGAAGTCAGCGCCGACACGGGCGCGGCACGCAGGCAAAGCGAATCCATGGACTTTCTCCGTCTCAGATACGGTGTAAAACCAACAGGCGGTGAGTAGCGTGAATGGACGGGTGCTCCCTGGGGGAACACCTGCCACGGCGTGCGGGGAAGGTGTGATCGGGCGGCATGGTCTGTCTCTCTTGTTGTGTTTGCCGATAGACAGAATTTGGGATTATTTACGTGAATTGTCAATTGAATATTCACGTTATATTTTGGGATTTTTTGGTGGCGTTCCTGGGAGGCGCTGCCACGCGTGGTACAGGTCTTTGAATTGGCGAGGGTTTTTAGAGTGAATATAGGCTGGGGGGGGGGTGGAGCTGGGACCGAGCGCCATTGCGGTGCATCGCGAGCTGCGCTCGCTCCTACGGGGCGAGGCGCATATGTCACAGATACTGGCGGTCAGCCCTACTTCAAGAGCAACCGGCGTTGCGGTAACTGCGTGGGGTAATTCCCAGTAGTTTCTTGAACGTCTTGGAAAAGTGCGCCGAATCGGCAAAACCCCAGCGGGTGCCAATGTCAGTGATCGAGCGATGGCCGTAAGCGGGGTTACGCAGATCCTGGGCAGCCTTGAGCAGGCGTTCGCGCAGGATGTAACGGCAGACGCTCTCACCACTGCCCTCGAACAGGCGGTACAACTGGCGGCTGGAAATACCCAGCTCGCGCGCCAGGGCCACAGGCGTCAGACGCTGGGAGTCCAGGCGTTGCTGAATCAAGGTCTGTACTTCATGCAGATGCAGGCCTGGCGAGATGTCCCGGGCGGGGTACTCAAGCACCGAGCCCAGCAACCCCACCAGCGCAGCCTGCAGCCCGTCACCATCCTGGGCGCATACCCACTGTTGCAAATCGCCCTCTGCCACCTGGCGCACCAGCGTGGCCAGTAACTGCCCACATGCGCCAGCGGTGGACAGCTTGCCGTAACGGCTCTGGTCTAGGTTGCTCAAACGCTCCCGGGGCAAGTGGATGGATACATGGGAAAACAGCCCCCGTGGCGTCATTTTCAACGCCTGGGCTGAATCCAGCAGCGCCATGTCGCCCTCACGCAACTCCACTACCCGGTCGCCCAGTTCGATGGCCATCTCCCCGTGGTGCTGTAACACAAGGAAACAGTGGGGATTGGTGTCGCGCCCCGCCTCACGCCCGGAACGGGCAATGGTATTGGCGTTGCTGCGGATATGGGCCACTTGCAGGGTACCCAGCTGCGAGGGGCGGAAATCACCGATGAAAAGGCTCTGGCAGTGGTCGTAGCGGGTTTCGAAGCGCCCACACACCGCGTTCACACGCTCGTTCCAGACAGACATTGCATGACCATTCATGAATCACCTCCACCGGGAACATGCGCCATGTTAGTGCACTATTCACGTGATTTTGGGTAACAAAAATACAACTTTCAGAAGCTCAAGCACAGAGCGCGCCACATTGCTTACCTGCGCCCCATCCTGTGTTTTCACCCTGGCTCGGCCCAGTACCCACACCTTTGTCTACGCTTGCCAGGCACTTGTGCCCACCTGCCAAACCGCTGCGGGCCAATAGGGTTCTTCACGCAGGGTCGGTACCCTGCACTGCCCAGCCAACCTGTAAAAAATAATAAGGAACACGCTTGTGAGCATTCAGAACAAGATCACGTTGTTGGCCAGCGCATGCCTGGTGGCGATCGTCGCGCTGCTCGCCACGTTGTCATTGGCGCAACGACGCGGCGATGCGCAAACCTTGGTTGACACCTCCACTGCCCTGCTCCGCGACGCGGCCAGGGACAACCTGCATGCCGAAGGCCAGGCTCAGGCGCTGCAGCTACAGCAGCAGTTTGGCCAGAGCCATGAGTTTGTGCAGGGTGTCGCCCGCCAGGTGCTGCACCTGCGCGCCCAGGCGGGTAAGGACGAAGCGTCTGCCCGGGCGCTGCGCCAGTCGCTGACCCAAGTGCTGCGTGATGCCATCGGGGCACGCAGCGACGTACTCGGCCTGTTCGTCCTGTTCAATCCCAATGCCCTGGATGGTCACGATGCTGCGTTCACCAATCAGCCGGCCTTGGGCAGTAACGATACCGGGCGCTTCAACCTGTACTGGATCCAGCCGCAACCCGGGCAGTTGCAGGCGGTACCCGCCAACGAATCGCTGTTGGCCGACGACCGGCCAGGCCCTGCGGGTGCGCCCTACAACGCCTTCTTCACCTGCTCGCGGGACAGCGGCCGGCCCTGCGTGCTGGAGCCTTACCTGGACGACTCCAGCGGCACTTCTCACCTCGTGACCAGTGTGACCGTGCCACTGCTGGTGGACGGCGAATTCATCGGTGTCGCAGGGGTTGATATCGACCTGCAAGCCCTGCAAGCCAACGCCGTAAAGACCAGTGCAGCGCTGTACGAGGGTAACGCCTCGTTGACCGTGGCAAGCGCAGCCGGGGTGATAGCCGCCGATACCGCGCAACCGGTACGCCTGGGTACAGTGCCAGGCCAGCCCGCCGGTGATGACGATAGCCAATTGACGGTGACCGTGCCGATGCAACCGATTGCCGACGCCAAGCCATGGACCATTCAGGTAAAGGTACCGCGTCAGGTGCTTGACGCGCCGATCAACGATATGCGGCAGCAGGTACAGGCGCAGCAGGTGCGCAGCCTGGGTACAGAGGTGGCCCTGGGGCTGCTGCTGGCGGTAGCGGGGATTGTCATGATGGCCTGGGCTGCCCGCAGCGTAACCCGGCCCATCCAGCGTGTGGCCGTGCTGCTGGATGAAATTGCCGATGGTGACGGCGACCTCACCCGGCGCCTGAGCTACCAGCGGCCTGATGAATTGGGGCGGTTGAGCGCTGCATTCGATCGTTTCCTGGACCGCCTGCAACCTGTAATTGCCCAAGTGCAGCACGCCGTGCACGAAACCCAGGGCTCCGCCGACCAGTCCCAACGCATTGCCATCTGCACCAGCCAGGGCATGCAGCAGCAGGTGGCAGAGATCGAGCAGATGGCCACCGCCCTGCACGAAATGTCTGCCACCGCGCAGACGTCCGCGCACAGCGCCGCCCAGGCCGCCGACGCGGCGCGCAATGCCGAAAGCGCAACCAGCGAAGGTGTGCAGGTGATCGAGCGCTCCACCCAGGGTATCCGCGAATTGGCCGAGGGCATGAACGATGCGATGCAGCGGCTGCAGGCGTTGTCTAGCAGCAGCGAGCAGATTGGTTCGGTGCTGGATGTGATTCTGGCCATCGCCCGGCAAACCAACCTGCTGGCCCTCAACGCCGCGATCGAAGCGGCGCGTGCCGGCGACGCCGGCCGGGGTTTTGCGGTGGTCGCCGACGAGGTACGTGGGCTGGCCCAGCGCACTCAGGCATCCGTGGAAGAGATTGGCCTGGTCATCCACAACCTGCGGGAAGGCACCCGGGATGTGACCGCGGCCATGCAACACAGCAATGGCCAGGCGCACCAGAACGTGACGCAAACCCAACAGGCACTCGCCGCTCTGGAGGACATTCGCCAAGCGGTGGGCGTCATCACCGACATGAACGTGCAGATCGCCTGCGCGGCTGAGGAACAGAGCAGTGTTGCCGAAGAGATCAACCGCAACGTGGAAGCAGTACGCGGGGTGGTGACGACGCTGTCCGGCCAAGCCGAGCAATCATCGGCCATCAGCCAGCAGCTCAATGAATTGGCAGGGCGCCAACAGGGGTTGATCCAGCGTTTCAAGGTGTAAGCCACACATACTGCAGCCGGCGCCCGGATCACAGGCGCTGGCTGAACAGGTCAACCCTCTTGAAGCGCTCGTGGCCGGTGGCTACGCACCTGCGCATCGGCTGCCTGGGCCGCTTGCAGATGGAAATCGAAGGCCAATTCCGCAAAGCGCTCATCCGCCACGCCCCGGTCGCGTGCCACCGCTGCATCCTCGACGAAGCGCAGTTCGCCGATCAGCCCATCACGGGTCGCATAGGCGAAGTCGTCCCACAGGTAACGATCACCTGCGAAATTGATCTGCGTGGTCAGGTGCCGATGCCCGGGTGCAGAAATGAAGAAGTGCACGTGCGCAGGCCGCTGGCCATGCCGGCCGAGCAGGTTCAGGCATTCCTGGGTGGGGCCTTTGGGGTCGCAGCCATAACCGGACGGCACAATGGAGCGGGCGCGGTAGCGGCCCTGGGCATCGGTGATGATGCGGCGGCGCAGGTTGTAATCGGACTGGCTGGAATCGAAGTAGGAGTACGTGCCTTGGGTATTAGCGTGCCACAGGTCCACCGTGGCGCCGGCCAGGGGGGCGCCGGCAGCATCGAATACCTGCCCTTGTATGAACATCACCACGCCCGGATCGGTGCCGTCATCCATGCGCGCTTCGCCCTGGGACAACGGCGCACCGGCCACATACAGCGGGCCTTCAATGGTACGCGGGGTGCCGCCAGCGAGCCCGGCCCGTTCATCTTTGGCGTCCTGCAGCAGGTCGAGAAAATGCTCTATGCCCAACCCAGCCGCCAGCAGGCCGGCCTCGTTGCGCGCCCCCAGGCGGTTCAGGTAATCGACGGCATGCCAAAACTCGTCTTCGGTGATTTCGAGGTCTTCGATGAGCCGCGCGGTGTCTTGTAGCAGGCGCAGCATGATCTGCTTGAAGCGCGGGTTGCCGCCGGCTTGGCCAAGGCCGGCGACCTCTTCGAAGAAGGCGTTGATCTGGGCAGTGTTGGAAATGGTCACGGTCATGCGGGTTTCCTCGAATTATTGTTGTCAGGGAATGCGATACGGCACAGGCTCAGCGGTCATCGGCGTGGATCGACGACGGGTGGCGGCATAGCCCGTCCACTTCGATGTCCATGTAAGGAAAAAGCGGTAGCTGCATCAGCGTGTCGTGCAGCGCCTCAATGCTTGGCAGGTCGAACACGCTGTAATTGGCGTAATGCCCGGCAATGCGCCACAGATGGCGCCAGCTGCCTTCGCGCTGCAGGCGCTGGGCGAGCTCTTTCTCGTCGGCCTTCAGCTGCGCGGCTTTGGCCGGGTGCATGTCCGGTGGCAACTTCACGGTCATCTTCACGTGGAACAGCATGGTGGTTCTCCTTGCTCTGGATAACGGAATCAGCGGCGGGCAAAGCGCGCCAAGCGCGATTCGTCCAAGGTCAGGCCCAGCCCTGGCGTGCGCGGGATGTGCAACGCGAAGTCCCGGTATTGCGGTGGCTCGTTGACGATTTCCTCGGTCAGCAGCAACGGCCCGAACAGCTCGGTGCTCCAGGTGAGCTGGCGCAAGGTGATAAAGGCATGGGCCGAGGCCAGGGTGCCGATCGACCCCTCCAGCATGGTCCCGCCATACAGGGCAATGCCGGCGGCTTGGGCGATCTGCGCGGTTCGCAGCACAGCCCGCGGCCCGCCGTTCTTGGCAATCTTCAAGGCGAACACACTGGCAGCGCCGTCGGCTGCCAGGCTAAAAGCGTCTTCGACACTTTCGATGGACTCATCGGCCATGATCGGGGCCGGGCTACGTTGGTTCAGGCGCACCTGGCCACTGCGGTTGATACGTGAAATGGGCTGTTCGATCAGGTCGATGCCGTTATCGGCCAATACCTTGCAGGCATGGATCGCCTGGGATTCGTTCCAGTACTGGTTCACATCCACGCGTACACTGGCCCGCTCGCCCAAGGCGCGTTTGATGGCAACCACATGGGCGAGGTCCTGCTGCAGCGGGTTGGCACCGATCTTCAGCTTGAAAATGCGGTGGCGGCGTATTTCCAGCATGTGCTCAGCTTCCTGCACATCCTGGGCGGTATTCCCGCTGGCCAGGGTCCAGGCCACCTCAAGGCTGTCACGCACGCGGCCACCCAGCAGCTCACTCACCGGCAGGCCCAGGCGCTTGCCCTGGGCATCGAGCAAGGCGCTCTCGATACCCGACTTGGCGAACGTATTGCCCTTGGCCAGCGTATCGAGCCTGAGCATGGCGGCATTGATGTTGTCAGCAGCCATGCCCACCAGTGCCGGGGCAAGGTGGGCGTCGATATTGGCCTTGATGCCCTCTGGGCTTTCGTACCCATAGGCCAGACCGCCGATGGTGGTGGCCTCGCCAATACCTTCCACGCCATCGCTGCAGATCAGGCGGATGACCACCAGTGTCTGCTGTTGCATGGTATGCATGGCCAGCTTGTGCGGGCGGATGGTCGGCAGGTCGACGATCAATGCGTCGATACGCTCAATCAGGGCATGAATCATTTTAGGGGTCCTGTCTGGCCGGGTTGCAGGGCAGCAGCTCTGCTGTGGATTTACTTGATAAATCAAGCATTGCGCGAGAAGCTGACGACCGTCCAATATCAAATGAATCTCCAACCATACCCTGGAGGTATGATGGAACTGCGCCACTTTCGTTACTTCAAGGTGCTGGCCGAAACCCTCAATTTCACCCGCGCCGCCGAGTTGCTGCACATCGCTCAACCGCCGCTCAGCCGGCAGATCAGCCAGCTTGAGGAGCACTTGGGCGCCGTGCTGGTGCTGCGCGAACGCCCTTTGCGCCTGACCGATGCTGGTCGGTTTTTCTACGAACAGGCCTGTACCGTTCTGCAGCAGCTCGACAGCATCCGCGACGACACGCGCCGCATTGGACACGGGCAGCGCCAGTGGCTGGGAATTGGCTTCGCACCCAGCACCCTGTACACCGTACTGCCAGAACTGATCCGCGAACTGCGTAACGACACCGAGCTGCAACTGGGCCTCAACGAAATGACCACATTGCAGCAGGTGGAAGCGTTGAAGAGCGGGCGTATCGACATTGCCTTCGGCCGGATCCGCATCGACGACCCCGCCATTGATCAACGCGTGCTTCGCGAAGACCCGCTGGTGGCGGTATTGCCCAAGGGCCACGGCCTGGCGGGTAGCCTGCTCAGCCTTCAACAGCTGGCGAAGGAAGCGTTCATCCTGTACCCGGCCAACCCCAGGCCCAGTTATGCCGACCACATCCTGGCCCTGTTCGCCCACCACGGCCTCAGCATAAAGGTGAGCCAATGGGCCAACGAATTGCAGACCGCCATTGGCCTGGTTGCAGTTGGCATGGGTGTGACGCTGGTGCCACAGTCGGTGCAACAGCAGCACCGCAGCGACATCGAATACGCCAGGCTTGAGGACACCAGCGCGGTCAGCCCCATCATCCTCAGCCGCCGAGTGAACGACCAAAGCCCGCTCATGCAGCGTTGCCTGCAGCTGATCGCCGATATCAATCAGCGATGATCGGCACAGTTGCACGTTCCGATCCTTACAGCTTGGGCAGCGCTACACCTTCGTCCAGGCCGCTGCTTCTGCCGGTCTTCTGTGAGCGCAGTACCGCCGCGCCATAAATGGCCAGCACGCCAATAGAGCAACTGCCCGAGAACACCAGTACAGCGGTGTATCCATACGCTTCGATCAGCAGGCCGCCGAGTGCAGGCCCTACTGCCGCGCCTACCGAAAGGCACAGTGCACCCAACGCCACCAGCCGGCCAGACAGGTCGAATTCGGCCATCACCCCGAAGGTATAGGCCAGCACGAAGCTGATGGAGAACAAGAAGCACATCACTCCGACCACGTACGTGGTCAGCGAAGAAAACTGCCCCAGCAGCACTAGGCCTGCCACCTCGGCGGCAATGATCACCGCTACCGGCAGAAAACGACCGGCTTTCAAGCCTATGGATGAGGCGATGAAACCGCCGCCAGCATTGATGATGAACCCCACTGCCAGCACCGAGCCGATGGTATCCGACGACAAACCGGCTTTTTTGCCCATCAGCTCCAGAAATGCCCAAACCGACATGATGCCGGTCAGAAACACCAGGCTGGCGAGCAGGCTGAGCCACACAATGGCCCGGCTTTCACGGCACACCACAGGCGCGCTGCCTGGCTGCCCGCCCAGACGGCGTGCGGTGCGGCTTGGCACCCAGGGCAGTGGCGCCACGCCCATCAGCACCAGGCTGATGGCCAGCGCGATCAGCATACCCTGGAACCCCCACTGCGGTAACACCGCGACCGGCAACAGCATGAGCAGCAGCGCACCGGGCACAGTTTCCATGCCCAGTTTGAACCCGAATGCCCGCTCCGGTTGTGCGCTGTCGCCAAAGATGGTCATGGCCAAAGCGTACAAGCCGCCGGTACCGGCACCGGCCAGCGCCATCAGCAGCAGCAGCGTGTCGTAGGCCGGCGCACGCAGCATGGCGGCCAGCGCCACCACCACCAGGAATGACGACAGCATGGAAATGACCCGCCAGCTCAGGCGCTGGATCCACAGCAAGGAGGCCAGGCCGAGCAGGCCAAAACCCAGGTTCATAGCCATGGCCAGGTTGCCCAGTTGCTGCTCGCCATAGCCGAACTGCTCGGCAAGTGCCCCGAACAGTACCGGCAGCACATTAAGCAGCAATGCCCCGCCAGCGGAAACCAGGCCCGCGCAGATGTATACAGAAGTCTTGTCAATCGGATTGGATATTGTTGTTTTCATGGGCTGATCCTGGATTGAGTTGCTGACATTCAGCGGTGTGGCGCGACGTCCCTGTCGCCAGTGGTGCCTTGTCACTTACACAGTGTGCAGCGCGCTGAGGGCCACCGACATGTACCCCGTCGCCGGGGTTTTGGTCATGGCTGCCAGCCAGCCGCTGCCCGTTACTGGGCTTGCACAAACAAAGCCACGCGCTCGTCGTTTCTGAACAATTCGGGATAGTTGTAGGCCGCGGGACGTTTCTAACATCGGCGTGGTCGGCATCAGCATTGGCTGTTGCCCTCACTTTTCCCGCATTAGAGATCAGCCATGACTACAACAAGAATCGACTTTCTCTACCTGTCAGAGCAGGACATGATCCGTGCTGGCGTGACTGACATGTTGGCCTGCGTGAATACCATGGAAAAGATGTTCGCGCTGCTGCACCACGGCGACTACCGGATGGCCGGGCCCAACAGCGACTCCCACGGCGCGATGATCACCTTCCCCAAGGACTCGCCCTTCCCCACCATGCCCAAGCCCACCGCTGACCGACGGATGATGGCGATGCCGGCTTACCTGGGCGGTGACTTCTGCACCGCAGGCGTCAAGTGGTACGGCTCCAACATTGCCAACCGCGAAAAAGGCCTGCCCCGCTCCATTCTCATGTTCACCCTCAGCGACGCCGACACTGGCGCACCGCTGGCGCACATGTCGGCCAACCTGCTTTCGGCGTACCGCACCGGTGCCATCCCAGGTGTGGGTGCGCGCCACCTGGCACGCAAGGATTCGCGGGTGATTGGCCTGCTGGGGCCTGGCGTGATGGGCAAAACCACCGTGGCCGCGTTCATGGCCGTGTGTGAGCAGGTCGATACTCTCAAGCTCAAGGGCCGGGGCCAGAAGAGCCTGGATGACTTCATTACCTGGGTGCATGCCACCTACCCGCAGATCACTCATGTCGAAGTGGTTGACAGCATTGAAGACGTTGTACGCGGCGCAGACCTGGTGACCTACTGTACGTCCGGTGAAACCGGCGACCCGTCCAGCTACCCACTGGTCAAGCGCGAGTGGGTCAAGCCCGGCGCCTTCCTGGCCATGCCGGCAGGCTGCAGCATCGACGCAGGCATGGAGCTGCCGGACGTGCGCAAAGTCGTCGACAACACCGGCCTGTACGAGGCGTGGTTTGAAGAGCTGCCCAAACCCGCGCACAACCACGTACCCCTGGTGGGCGTGCGCTTCATGGACATGATCGCTGAAGGCAGCTTGCCTGCCGACCAGCTGGAAGACATCGGCAAGATCGTCTCAGGCGTGGCGCCAGGCCGCCGCGACGACCAGGAAATCATCATCATGTCGGTGGGCGGCATGCCCGTGGAAGACGTGGCTTGGGGCACGGTGGTGTACCGCCAGGCGCTGGAGCGAGGTGTGGGCGTCGCACTGAACCTGTGGGAAAGCCCGGCGTTGAGCTGACCCTCCATCTATTCAACCACGAGGCCTTTATCATGTTGCACATCACCAAACTGAAGACAGGATCCAAGTACGAAACCCTGGGCAGCTATTCGCGCCTGGTCGCGGTGGGCGACTGGATCTTCGTGTCCAACACTGCTGGGCGCAACCCGGCCACCGGCGAGATCCCCGGCGACCTCGAAGCGCAGACGCGTCAGGTGTTCGCCAATATCGAAGCGGCGCTGGCCGCCGTGGATGCCAGCCTGGCCGATGTGGTCTGCTCGCGGGTCTTCATTCAGAACCCGGAGGACGTCGGCAGCGTGATGACCATTGTCGGCGAGGTGTTCCGCGGCATCGACCCGGCCAGCACCGTGACTTGCCCGCCGCTTGGGGCGATGGTGTACCGCGTCGAACTGGAGGTCACCGCTTACCGTGGCGCCTCCCGCGCCACCACACACCTTGTCAGCCTGCAGGGCTGAGCCTGCACCAGGAGGAGAGCACGTCATGTCCCCTGTGATCGCGCCAGTGCGGTGTGCAAGCACACCCCCGGTCGCAACAACCGTGGTCATCATCGGCGGTGGCATTGTCGGCCTGACCGCCGCATTGACCCTTGCCGAACGCAACATCCCGGTCGTGGTGCTGGAAAAAGGCCGGATCGCCGGCGAGCAGTCTTCGCGAAACCTGGGCTGGATACGCAAGAGCAGCCGCCACCGCGAGGACCTGCCGCTGGCCCTGGCCGCCGACCAGCTGTGGGCGCATATGCCGGCCCGAGTCGGACGAGACGTGGGCTATCGGCAAGCAGGCATTCTGTTTGCAGCCCGCGAACCCGCGCAAATGGCCATGCACGAAGCCTGGCTCGAATCGGTAAAAGGGCTGCCGCTGGGCTCACGCCTGTTGAGCAATACCGAGATAGCCCGCCGTGTTCCCGGCGGGCGCGCAACCTGGGCGGGCGGCCTCTTCACCGAAAGCGATGGGCGTGCCGAGCCTACCCTGGCCAGCAGCGCCATTGCCAGCGCCGCCATCGCCCACGGCGCGGTGATCGTGGAGCAATGCGCCGTACGCAGCTTCAGCACCGCTGCCGGGCGCATCGACGGCGTGGTGACCGAACACGGCGAGGTGCGCTGCGACCAGGTGCTGCTGACAGGCGGGTTATGGTCGCGGCGTTTGCTGGGCAACCATGGCATCGCCCTGCCAACCTTGCCGCTCAACTGCTCCGTGCTGCGCACCGCGCCCATGGCCGGGCCGACCGAAATCGCGGTGGGCGGCCCGGACTTCTCATTCCGCAAGCATATCGACGGCGGGTTCATCATTACCCAGCGTGGAGCACTGGACGCGCCGCTAACCCTGGACCATGCCTTGCTGGGCCCGCAGTACATGCCGCAGTTCCGCGCCCAGCGTGGCCTGCTCAGGGTGTCGTTCGGCAAGCCATTTTTCAAGGACCTTGCACTCGGACGGCGTTGGTCGCCCGGTTCAGTGACGCCGTTCGAGCGGGTTCGCACCCAGGACCCTGCAGCTAATCCGGCGCTCAACCAGGAGGCCCTGCGCAACTTGCGAGCCGCCTGGCCGGTGTTCGAACAGGCGCGCATCGAGCAGGCCTGGGCGGGCACCATCGACGTCACCCCAGACTCGCTGCCGGTTATCGGCCACATCCGCCAGTTGCCCGGTCTGGTGCTGGCAAGCGGTTTTTCTGGCCACGGTTTCGGTACCTCGCCAGCGGCCGGGCAACTGGCGGCGGACCTGGTGGAAGGTAGCACCCCGCTTGTTGACCCGACGCCTTATCGCCTGGAGCGTTTTTCCTGAGCGGCGCTGCCCTGGCGAGGGGTTTGCGAGGGCAATTCCCCGAACAGCGCACGGTAAGACCCCGCGAAGTGACCAAGGTGGGTGAAACCGAGGTCGCCCGCCACCCGGGCAACCGTGCATTGCTCGGCGGCGGTGCACTGCAGACGCTGGCGCACTGCATTGAGCCGCACCACCCGCAAATACTCGACCGGGCGCAGGCCGGTAACCCCTAGAAAACTGCGCTGCAAGGTGCTTCGGCTTACATCCAGCCGTTCGCATATCTGCAACACCGACAATGGCTCGTCGAAACACTCCAGGGCCATCAGGTGGGCCTGGCGCACCAGATAGGCGCTGACCGCCATGTTGACCGTGCGCCCTGCCCCTGTTGGGTTCACCTGCTGCAGCAGTAGCAGCATGCACTCGAGCAACAGGTCCTCCAGCTGCGCTTCCACAAGCGCTTCGCCCTGTAGCACGGCACCCACCAGCCCCTCGAACTGAAGGCGGATGGCTGCCAGAAACGCCGGGCTCACATTCAGCCGGGTGGCTCTGTTCAGTTGGCGCAGCTCCTGTGCACTGAATTCACGCTCGGCCACTTGCGCCAGGCGCAGGGCGTCCACGCTGATGGCCAGCAGGTCCATACCCTCTGAGCCTTGGACAAAAAACTCCTGGCCACTGTGAAGAACCGTGACATCCGCGCTACCTACCGTGTTGCCCTGGAAGACCCCAGCACGGCCACGACCTGCGGGAATTGCCAGGCAGAACCGGTCAGCCGGCGCGGCCCCATGTTGCACTACGCGTTTGTCCAAGCGTTCACGGAAAATCTGGAACCGATCTGCAGTGAGGTGCTCAAGCTCGGTGTGCGCACTGCCGGCGCTGGTCTGATCGTAGGTTTGCTGCCAGCCCGCAATAGCGCTGGCATGTGTGTTGACGTCTGTGAAGTGCTGTCGCTGGGCGTGCATGGCTTGACCGTTACTATTGAGTACCGATGGCATAACCCAAGCAAGGAGCGGGCCAGTACCTACGCACTATGCGGCTGCGCCTGGGCTCACCTGCTACGGCCAAAATAAACAAACTCAAGACGTTCCTTTCACTTAATTTTCACCCCCTCTGCGCGATCCTGAACCTATCCCTACGTGTGATAGACCTTGCCCGCCTAGCAGCGGGCTTTCTTTTGCCCGCGATTTGACCTGCCCGCCCTTCCCGATCCCCTCTGATGACATGCCCGCGCTTGCAAACGGCCGTCCGCGTCGTTACATAAAATCTAAGCGGTAATGATTCGCAATAGCTATCATGTAGTTCTCCGCCGCCAGGCTGGATCCCGTCATCCCCTTTTCCTCAAGCAGGTCGACTCATGTACGTCCCCAACTTCCCGCGCAAATGCGCGTTGCGCGCTGTCTGGCTGCCCCTTGGGCTTGTTGCGAGCGTTGCATCCCCCATGGCCTTGGCACAGCAGAGCCTGGAGATCCCCGTCCCCACTACGCAACCGGCCAGCGCCAAGGGGGCACAGGGAGCGGTGCTGGAGCTGGACGAGACAGCGGTATCGGCCAGTGCAGACGCATCCAGGGACGGCCTTGTGCCTGAGTACGAGGGTGGCCAGGTGGCCCGCGGTGGGCGGGTGGGTATTCTGGGCAACAAGGACTACATGGAGACGCCGTTCACCTCCACCTCCTACACCAACCAGCTGATCCAGGACCAGCAGGCCCACAGCGTCGCGGATATCCTGCAAAACGACCCTTCGGTGCGCATCGCCAGGGGGTTCGGCAACTTCCAGGAGCTGTACATGATGCGCGGCTTCCCGCTGTACTCCGATGACATCGCCTACAACGGGCTGTACGGGCTGCTACCTCGGCAATACGTGGCCTCGGAATTCATCGAGCGGGTTGAAGTGTTCCGGGGTGCCAGTGCGTTCCTCAACGGCGCAGCGCCCGGCGGCACGGGCATTGGCGGGGCTATCAATATTCTGCCCAAACGCGCACCGAATACCCCGCTCACCCGGCTGACCGTAGGCGCGGAAAACCGCGGGTTCGGCACGGTGTCCGCCGACGTGGCCCGGCGCTTCGGTGAAGAGGACCGCTTTGGCGTACGCGTGAACGTGGCCAAACGCGGCGGTGAAACGGCGGTGCAGGACCAGGACCGCTCGCTGGACATGTTCGCCCTGGGCCTGGATTACCAGGGTGAGCGCTTGCGCCTGTCGGCGGACCTTGGCAACCAGTACCACTTCATCGACAACCCGCTGCCCAGCGTCACCCCCACAGGCCGGGTGCTCAGCCCACCGGATGCCGACAAGAACTACGGGCAACCCTGGACCTATTCCAAAGAAAAACAGACATTCGGGACCTTCCGCGCCGAGTACGACCTGTCCGACGCGCTCACCACCTGGGCGGCGGTGGGCATGCGCAAGGGCGAAGAGAAAAACGTGCTGGCCAACCCGTCTTCCGATGCAAACGGCGTGACACGCTCCACGCGCTTTGACAATTACCGGGAAGAAACCGTAACCACCGGTGAGGTGGGCATGCGTTACAGCCTGCAGACCGGCCCCGTGTCGCATCAGTGGGTGGTATCTGGCGCGATGTACGACACCAAGGACCGCAATGCCTGGGCTGGCAACTTTACCGGGTTTGCCAATGACCTGTACGACCCCTTCACCGTGGCCAAGCCAGGCAACACCAGTTTCAGCGGCTCCATGTCCGACCCACACATCACCTCGCGCACCCACACCCAAAGCCTTGCCATCGCCGACACACTCGGCTTTTTCGATGACCAGTTACTCGTTACCCTCGGCGCACGCCGCCAGGGCCTGGACGTGACCGGTTACGACTACAACTCCGGTGACAAAACGTCCCAGTACAACCGCTACGAGACCACCCCTGTAGCCGGCGTGGTGTATCAGCTCAATGAGCAGTTCTCTGTGTACGCCAACTACATCGAAGGCCTGACCAAGGGCGACACGGCGGGTGCCACCACTACCCTGCCCGACGGCTCGAAGGCTCCCGTCCTCAACGCCGGCGCCTCCCTGGCACCTTATGTGGCCAAACAGACTGAGCTTGGCGTGAAATACGACGGCGGCGGTTTGGGCGGTAGCCTGGCCGTGTTCGAGACCCGCAAGCCGGTGGGCATCGTCGAGAACCAGGTATTCAAGGACGGTGGCGAACAGCGCAACCGCGGTATCGAACTATCGCTGTTCGGCGAGCCAACCCCTGGGGTGCGGCTGCTGGGTGGGGTGACGCTGCTGGACGCTGAACTCACCAAGACCCAGAACGGCCAGAACGATGGCAACGAACCCATTGGCGTGCCCAGAACCCAGGCTAACGTGGGTGGCGAATGGGACGTACCCGGCGTGAATGGGCTGACCTTGACCAGCCGAGTGGTGTATACCAGCCGCCAGTACGTGAACAACGCCAACAGCCTGGAAATCCCGTCCTGGACCCGCCTGGACCTGGGGGCGCGTTACGGTTTCAAGGTGGACGACAAGGACGTGACCCTGCGTGCACGCCTGGATAACGTTGCCGGGCGTGATTATTGGGCGTCGGCCGGTGGCTACCCGGGTTCCAACTACCTGGTACTGGGTGCGCCACGCACCTTGTCCCTGAGCGCTTCAGTCGACTTCTGAGCAAAAACCCTCAGGTGGCAGGCAGCAAATATCGATGTATAAGAATATGAATATTAATTCTATTTAGGAATAAATAATTTCCTTATTCTGGTCGTCCCAAGCGCCGGCATGTTTAGTGCCGGCGCCCTACTTACCGTCGACCGCGCCATGAACTTCAAACAGCTCAGCCATTTTGTCGCCCTCATCGAACACCGCAGTTTCGTGCGGGCGTCAGAAGCCTGCAACATCACCCAGCCCGCTTTCAGCCGTAGCATTCGCGGTCTTGAAGAGGCGCTGGGCTGCCAATTGGTCGATCGCCACTCCGGCCGCAACTTTCAGCCTACGGTACAGGGCGAGCGGGTGCTTCAGCATGCCCGCAGCGTGCTGGAGGGCATGTCGCGCCTCACCCGCGAACTGCACGACGGGGCTGGGCTGGAGGCCGCCGAAATCCGTGTGGGCTGCGCACCTTTTGCCAGCGAACTGCTTGTGCCACCCGCTATTTCGCGTTTCTTGGGCGATTACCCGCGTATGCAGGTACGCCTTGAGGTGGCGCACTGGCAGGGATTGGTGCGAGGGCTGAAGCGTGACACGCTGGATTTTCTCATCACGACCTCGGAACCCTTCACGCTGGATGAGCAGTACGAGGTAACCCCATTGCATCCCCAGCGCATGGCACTGGTTTGCAGGGCGGGCCACCCATTGTTGCAACAGCCTGGCCGCCTGACAGCCGCGCGGTTGTTCAGCTTCCCGGTCGCGCTGCCAGCCGGTGCACGCCCGGTGCTCGGCCGCATGGCCCGGGTACTGGGGGTTCAGCCCCCAGCGGTCGCCTTGGAAAGCGATACTGCCAACGGGCTGCTGCGGGTGGTGGCAGGCAGCGATCTGATCGGGCTCACGCACGTGGCTGGCCTTGAAGCTGAAATGACCGCGCTCGGCGTTCAACCTCTGGATCAACTGGAAGAGGGGCTAAGCCCCTTCGCTCGCTACGCGGTCATCCAACGGCGCGAGCAGCGGCTGAGCCCGGCTTGCGAGCTGCTGCTGGAGTACATCAAAGAGGCTGACGCCACGCCTGCTGCATTCGGCGCTGCGTTGAAACTGGCAAACTGAAGGTGCCGACCTTGGAATGAGAGTGAATATCATCTATATTGTTACTTTATATCATTCCAAGGATCTTACTTATGAAGCCTGGCATCCACCCCAACTACCGCCCTGTGCTGTTCCATGACGTCTCTGCGAATGCCTTCTGGCTGGTCGGTTCAACCATCGATACCGACAAGACGCACACCCACAGCGACGGCGTCACCTACCCGTACGTGACACTCGACATCTCCAGTGCCTCCCACCCCGTGTATACCGGTCAGGAACGCAAGGCCAAGACCGAAGGCCGCGTTGCTGGCTTCAACAAGCGCTTCGCGGCGTTCACCGGCAAATAACCGCGCGCTGCCCTGGCCACTGCCATCAGGCACGCCAGGGCCGTTCAATCGTCACGCAGGTGGCGCTCCTTTCTCTCCTGCCGTTCCTTGGCTTCGATGCTGAGGGTGGCCGTTGGCCTCAACAGCATGCGGCGCAGCCCGATAGGCTCGCCGGTGTCCTTGCACCAGCCGTACTCCCCGCGTGCAATGCGCTCAAGCGATTCGTCGATCTTGTCCAGCAGCTTTTTCTCCCGCTCCAGCAGGCGCAGCTGCCACTGCCGTTGCTCCTCCACAGTGCCCAGGTCGGAAGGGTCGCTGCTGGGCTCGTAGTCACGCATCTGTTCGAACTCGTGGTCGATGCGCTGTTGCAAATCGGTACGCTGGGCGAGCAGCAGGTCGCGGAAAAACGCCAGTTGGGCGGCGTCCATGTAGGCCTCGGCAGGCATGCCCAGCAGTTCTTGTTCCGTCATGGTGTTATCTCTTGGTTCTGGGTGTGGTGAGGTCAGCGGCGCGAGGCAGCGAAGGCCAATGGCAGGCCCTGGCAGCTGTCGTGCAGGCGCTGCTCATGCCAGGCCAGCTGGCCGGACACCAGGGTGGTGGTAACCCGGTGGCGCAGGCTGTGGTGTTCGAACGGCGTCCATTGGCAGTGGGCAAGGACAGGGTCGAGGCGAACCGGCCGTGGCACGGTCAACCGTTCGACCAGTGCAAGGTCCGCCCAGTAGCCTTCGCGCAGGTAGCCGCGGTGCTGGATGCCGAACAGGTCGGCCACCGCGTGGCTGGTCTTGCGCACCAACTGTGTGAGGGGTAACAGGCCTTCCTCCACCAGCTCGAACAGGGCCGGCAAGGCGTGCTGCACCAGGGGCAACCCGGAGGGTGCCGACGCATAGGGGCGTTGCTTCTCAGCCCAGGTGTGGGGTGCGTGGTCGGTACCTATCACATCGATGCGGTCGTCGAGCAATGCCCGGCGCAAGGCATCCCTGTCTTCGCGGGCCTTGATGGCCGGGTTGCACTTGATCAGGTGGCCCAGGGCGGCGTAGTCGCTGTCATCGAACAGCAGGTGGTGCGCGCAGACCTCGGCGGTGATCAGCTTGTTCAGCACCGGGCCAGGCTCGAACAGCGCCAGCTCCCGTGCGGTAGTCAGGTGCAGCACATGCAGCCGTGTGCCATGGGTGTTGGCAAGCTCCACAGCTAGGCTGGACGAGCGCCAGCACGCCTGGGCGTCACGGATCAGCGGGTGCATCGCGGGTGGCACATGGTCGCCAAAGCGCTCGCGGTAACGCGCCTCGTTCGCCAGAATCGAGGGCGTGTGCTCGCAATGCGCCAGCAGCACTGTAGGTACCTGCGCGAACAGCCGCTCAAGCACCTTGGGGTCATCCACCAGCATGTTGCCCGTGGATGCCCCCATGAATACCTTCACGCCTGCCACCTGGCGTGGGTCCAGCGCAGCCACGGTGTCGAGGTTTTCGTTGCTCACGCCAAAGTGGAAGCCGTAGTTGGCCATTGAAGATGCCGCCGCCCGGCGCTTCTTGTCCTCCAGTGCGGTGAGGGTGAGCGTGGGCGGGTTGGTGTTGGGCATGTCCATGAAGCTGGTGATACCGCCCGCCACGGCGGCGCGGGATTCGCTGGCGATGGTCGCCTTGTGGCTGGCACCCGGCTCACGAAAGTGCACCTGGTCATCGATCATACCGGGGATGAGCCAGCGCCCTTCTGCATCGATTTCCACCTCGGCCGAGCCGTTGGTGATGCTGGAGGCGATCTTTTCAATTCGGCCATGAGCCACCAAGACATCAGCGTCGAACACTGCCCCTTCGTTGACCGCCCGGGCGTTACGGATAAGAACGCTGCTCATGGCACCGACCCCGCCGGGTTGCCCCGCACCACTACCTCATCACCGTCGATGACGTTGTAGAAACAGCTGCGTCGACCGGTATGGCAAGCCCCCGCAACCTGGTCGACCAACAGCAGCAAGGCGTCCCCGTCGCAATCCAGGCGCACCTCTTTCACGTGCTGGACGCTGCCAGAGGTCAGGCCTTTGCGCCAAAGGCCCTGACGCGAACGTGACCAGTAGCAGGTACGGCGGGTGTGCAAGGTCTCATGCAGGGCGGCGCGGTTCATCCAGGCCAGCATCAGTACCTCGCCGGTGTCGTATTGCACGGCGACGGCAGGCACCAGCCCCTGGTCGTTCCAGGGGATATGGCCGATGACATCGCCGAGGGGAAAGCGGGCGCCCGCTCGTGCGCGTTCGAGGGTAGTGAACATAGGCTGGAACCTGAGTAAAATGCATGTGTTATAACATAACATATGTTTTTGTCTTTTCAGCCTCCCTTCCCTCGCGTTAGTCATAAAAAAGGTAAGCCTTCATGACCCAGAACCCCCCATCACCTGCCATCCAGGCTCCCTACGCCGACACAGAGATGGCCTGCCTGGCAGGCGCCAAGGCAGCCCTGCACAGGTGGGCCGAAACCGTAGCCACGCGTGATGTGGACAAGGTGCTGGCGCTGTATGCTGCCGACGCGATCCTGGTCCCTACCCTGTCCAACCTGGTACGCGACTGCGACGACAGCCGCCGTAATTACTTCGAGAACTTCCTGGCCAACGATGGCCTGGTGTGCGACATCCAGGTGTTCAAGAAACGTGTCAGTCGCAAGCTGGGCACCGTGGTGGTGGGTGGGCTTTACACGTTCGTGTACCGGGAGGGTGGCGAGCAGCGCACCGTACCGGCGCGCTTTCTGTTCACCTTCGAGCGCATCGATGAACAATGGCTTATCACTGGGCATCATTCGTCGATCGAAGCCTGAGGGGTCACCATGAACAGCCCTTACCTACCCGGCCGGTACCCGGCTGTGCGCCTGCGCCGCACCCGTGCAGATGACTGGACACGGCGCGTGGTGGCCGAACACTCGCTGTCGGCAGACGACCTCATCTGGCCCATATTCGTCATGGACGGGGTTGGCAAACGAGAGCCCATTACGACCATGCCTGGGCAGTGGCGGGTGTCACTGGACCAGTTGGTCGCCCATGCCGAGGCGGCGGTGGCGCTGGGCATACCGGCCGTTGCGCTGTTTCCTTGCCTGGCCAGCGAAAGCAAGGATGCCGAAGGCACACAGGCGTTGAACCCTGACAACCTGATGTGCCGGGCAGCCAGGTTGCTCAAGGCCGCGTTCCCTGCCCTTGGCCTGATAGGCGATGTCGCGCTCGACCCCTATACCGACCACGGGCATGACGGTGTGATACGCGGTGGCACGGTGGCGAATGACCCCAGCGTGGAGCTGCTGGCAAAACAAGCGGTTGTGTTAGCCGAGGCTGGCTTCGATACCTTGGCCCCCTCCGACATGATGGATGGACGCATTGGCGTGCTCAGGGCTGCGCTGGACCATGCCGGCTTGCAGCACGTACGGCTTATCGCCTACGCAGCCAAATACGCCTCGGCCTTCTATGGCCCCTTCAGGGACGCACTGGGCAGTGGACAGGCGCTGCGTGGCGACAAGCTCACCTACCAGATGGACCCGGCCAACAGTGACGAGGCGCTCAGGGAAGTGGCCCTGGACCTGCAGGAAGGTGCCGACATGGTCATGGTCAAGCCGGGCATGCCCTATCTCGACATCATCCACCGGGTAAACACCACCTTTGGCGTGCCCACATTGGCGTACCAGGTCAGCGGCGAGTATTCCATGATCAAAGGTGCCATCGACAATGGCTGGCTGGACCCGGAACGCGCGGTGTTGGAAGCCCTGCTGGCCTTCAAGCGTGCCGGCTGCAGCGCAATACTGAGCTATTTCGCGGTGGATGCCGCCCGGCTGCTGGCACGCGACCGTCTTTCACTGCCAAAGACAAAGTCTTAATGCTTCAAGGCTATTTTTCTCTTTCAGCGACAGGAATACCCTGACCCTCTTTCCTATTGCTCAAGGCCAGCCCCATGAAATCTGTCGTTTACTCGCAACCCGGTCTCCCGATCGAGCATGCGCAATCGCTGTATGACGCAGACCTGCCCACCCCTACACCAGGCGCCCGTGACCTGTTGGTAGAAGTGAAAGCGATCGCGGTGAACCCGGTTGACACCAAGATCAGGGCCAGCCGTGGTGGCGACACGCCGCAGGTGCTGGGCTGGGACGCCGTTGGCGTGGTGCGCGAGGTGGGCGCTGATGTTTCGTTGTTCAAGGCGGGCGACGAGGTGTTCTACGCCGGTGCCATCGACCGCGCGGGCTGCTACAGCGAGTTTCACGTGGTCGACGAGCGCATCGTTGGCGCCAAGCCGCACAGCCTGACTGTAGCGGAGGCCGCCGCCCTGCCCTTGACCGCCATCACCGCCTGGGAACTGCTGTTCGACCGCCTGCGCGTCGAAGAGCAAGGCGGCCAAGGCCAGCGCCTGCTTGTCATTGGCGCCGGCGGTGGCGTAGGTTCGATACTGGTGCAACTGGCCAGGCGCCTGACCCAACTTACCGTAATCGGCACGGCCTCACGCCCGCAAACCCGGCAATGGATCAAGGACCTTGGCGCACACCATGTGATCGACCACAGCGCGCCGCTGGCGCCGCAGTTGCGCGAACTGGGGTTGGAGCCCATCGACCACGTGATCAGCCTGACCCACACCGACACCTATCTGGAGCAGTTGGTAGAGGTACTGCGCCCTCAGGGGCAACTGGCCCTGATCGATGACCCGGCACAGCTGGATGTGATGCCGCTCAAGCGTAAGTCGTTGTCGCTGCACTGGGAATTGATGTTCACCCGTTCGCTGTACCAGACCGACGACATGATCAAGCAGCACCAATTGCTGTGCCGTGTCGCGCAACTGGTCGATGACGGGGTGCTGAAGACCACCTTGGGCGAGCATTTTGGCAAGATCGATGCGGCCAACTTGAAACGCGCTCACGCGGTGATCGAAAGCGGCAAGGCGCGGGGCAAGATTGTGCTTGAGGGGTTCTAACCCTTAATCGATGCGCAAGCGCTCGCTGTGTACGCGCTCGACTGCAGCCACGATTTGCGCCACAGCCACATCGATGGGCCCGTCGTTGTGGCACAGCAGCCAGCCATGCTCTTGAGCGGCGAGTGTGAACGCGGCCGTGCACGCTGCCTGCTCCTCCAAGCTATGGATCACGGTGCTGCCCAGCCCACGGGTGCGTGAGGCAGCCCTGGCCCAGGAAACCTGCGGGGCCGTGACTACGGCGATGTGCAGGTCGGGTACCTGTACACCGTATTGCCGGTTCAGTTGCAGAATCTGGCTGAACGGCAGGGTTCGGCGAAACGCTGCGTCAGACGGGTACCAGCGGTCAATCAGGATGATGCTGTCTTGGGGTTGCCGGGGCAGGACGTGCCGGGTGATCCAGGCCCGGCTGTGCGCCAGGCGCTCGCACACACGCAGCTCCAGCTCGGCGCCGGGTTGCCGGGCAAGCTGATTGACCAAGGCCATGGTGTCGCCCCGTGCCGGGTCGCACTTGCGCTCACAGAGCCTGATTACCTTCCTGCCGCCTGCCCTCAGCGCTTGGGTCACGGCTTCCAGCAATGTGGTCTTGCCGGTGCCTTTGGGCCCGTCCATGGCAATGAAAAGCGGTCGGTTCATTAGGGTTACCCGTTGAGCAGTGGGCGGCATGAGACCACCGAACCCCGTGTTCAGACAAGCCAACCGTCCATTCAAACAGCTGACCGTCAAAAAAACCGCTAGCCCCGCAACCGTCAGCTATGCCCGGGCCAGCCGGCCTGCTAGGCTGACCAAGGCGGCCCAGCGGGCAGCCTTTACATTTTTCACAGGCCTGGCTAATGACCTCCGACCCACTGGTAAACCTGAGCAACTGCGACCACGAGCCCATCCAGATTCCAGGCAGCATCCAGCCCCATGGCTGCCTGCTGACCTGCGACGCGTCCGCAACCATCCTCCTGCGTCATTCGCTGAACGCCCCGCAACTGCTGGGGGTAGAGGGTGCCATCAATGGCCAGAAGCTGGACGCCGTCCTCGGTGCCGAACTTGCTCATACCCTGCGCAATGCCCTGGCACGCCTGCGCGAAGGCTCCCGCCCTGCGCTTCGCTTCGCAGAGGTGCTGCCCAACGGCGTGGCTGTGGACGTCACCGCCCACCTGTACAAGGGCAATGCGCTGCTGGAGTTCGAGCTGGCCGGCCAAAGTGGCGCCGAACCCGTCGAGCTGGCCCGCACCCTGATTGCCGAACTGCGGGAAATCGACAAGACCAACCGCCTGTTCCGTGATGCAGCGCGCTTTGTGCGGGCGGTGCTGGGCTATGACCGGGTGATGATCTACCAGCTGGACAGTGACGGTGCCGGCAAGGTCATCGCCGAAGCCAAGCGCAGCATTCTGGAGAGTTTTCTGGGGCAGTACTTTCCGGCGTCCGATATTCCGCCCCAGGCACGCTCGCTGTACCTGCGCAACCTGATCAGGGTCATCCCGGATGTGGGCTTCGAGCCAGTCGCCATTGAACCTGTGCTGGACGCTTCAGGTGAGCCGCTGGACCTTTCGTACGCGCACCTGCGCAGCGTCTCCCCCGTGCACTGCGAGTACCTGCACAACATGGGTGTGGGCGCCTCGATGTCGATTTCCGTCATCGTCAAAGGTGAGCTGTGGGGGCTGATTGCCTGTCATCACTATTCGCCGCGCACGTTGAACATGGGTCAACGCGTGGCAGCGGAGATGTTCGGTGAGTTCTTCTCGCTGCACATCGAGACCCTGCACAGCCGGCAAAAGCTCGAAGCCGCCGTGCAGGTGCACGAAACCCTCGACGTGATGCTGCGCGATGCCAACCATGCCGCCGATATGGACATGTTCTTCCAGGGGCGTCTGCCGCGCCTGATGGCGCTGATACCGTGCGATGGCATTGGCCTGTCGTTGCAGGGGCGCTGGTCGTCCTCCGGCACGGTACCGCCAAAAACCGCGCTACCCGAATTGTTGCGGTTTGCCGACGGCATCACCGAAGGCAGAACCTGGGCATCCCACCGCCTGGCAACGGCTCATCCGGCAGCCCAGGCGTACTTCACCGAGGTGTCCGGGGTGCTGATACTGCCTATATCGCAGCGCCCGCGAGACTACATCATCTTCTTCCGCAAGGAGGTGGTGGAAACCCTGGACTGGGCGGGCGACCCTAATAAAACCTACATCAGCGGCGCCTTGGGTGACCGCCTGACGCCACGCAAAAGCTTTGCCATCTGGAAAGAAACGGTCCACCAGCAGTCATTGCCCTGGACGGAGCAGGACCGTCAGTTCGGCGATGCCATCCGCACTGCCATCGTCGAAGTCGTGCTGCACAACAGCGAGTTGCTGGCGAGCGAGCGGTCCAAGGCCGAGGTGCGCCAGCGCATTCTCAACGAAGAGCTGAACCACAGGGTCAAGAACATCCTGTCGCTGATTGGCGCGCTGGTCGCCCACCCTACTTCCGAAAGCCAGACGCTCCAGGGTTATGTGGCCACGCTGCAGGGGCGGATCCAGGCACTGGCACTGGCGCACGACCAGGTGGTGCGCGGCGACGGCGGTGGGCGGCTGGCGATGCTGCTGGACGCGGAGCTGTCGCCCTACCGCACCGCCAGTGGGGTGATCGAGCTGCAGGGGCCGAACGTGATCCTCGATGCACGGGCCTATTCGGTGATGGCGTTGGTGCTGCATGAACTTGCCACCAACGCGGCCAAGTACGGGGCGTTGTCGCGCCCGGGCGGCACTCTGTCGGTCAGCTGGGCACTGGATGAGGCAGGCGCCTGCACCATCGAGTGGCAGGAACGCGGCGGCCCGCCCGTGCGCGCGCCCAGCCGCAATGGTTTTGGCTCGGTGCGGATCAGCCGCAGCATCCCCTTCGACCTGGGCGGTACCAGCCAGGTCGAGTATTGCCCGGAGGGGCTGCGTGGTTGTTTCACCATCCCCGATAAACACCTGGCGCTTGGCGAGGCGGAGGCTGCGGCGACAGCCGGCACAACGGCGGCATCGTCCGGGGAGCGCTTTGCGGCTCGGGCGGGTTTGAACGTGCTGATTCTGGAGGATCAGCTGGTGATTGCCGTAGGCCTGGAGCAGATTTTGACCGACGCGGGTGTGGACTGCGTAATGACGGCGAGTTCCGAGCACGAAGCCATGCAGTTGCTGACAGTGGGCCAGCCGGATGCAGCCATCCTGGATGTGAATCTGGGGCGGAGCACGTCGATTTCCGTGGCTGATGAGCTCACGCGCCGTGGGATACCCTTCCTGTTTGCCACCGGTTACGGCGACGGCATCAGCATCCCCGCGCACCTGAAGCACATCCCGGTCACGCGCAAGCCGTACGACACCACCACCATCCTGGCAAACCTGCAGAGCTTGTTGAAGCCACAGTAACCCTGTGGGAGCGGGTTCATCCGCGAAGCAGGCAGCGCGATACATGGCACCGGCTTCGCCGGTGTTCGCGGCTGAAGCCGCTCCCACAGAGCCTCCTAAAATCAATAGGTTATGTGAACTTCATGAGAACAGATCTAGCTGGCAACCCGGGCGCAGAGCACCCGGAAAGAGGCAGGCGGCGGGCCGCGTTCACCCACCACCTTGATCTCAGATAGCCAATGCGCGCTCGCGCAGTTCGCTGTTGAGAATGCGGTCGTTCTCGCTGTAGTCGACCGGGCAGTCGATCACATGCACGCCTGGGGTCTTGATGCAGTGCTCCAGCAACGGCAGCAAACCTTCAGCGCTTTCCACACGGTGGCCATTGGCACCGTAGGCCTCGGCATACTTCACGAAGTCCGGGTTGCCGTAGTCCAGGCCGAAATCGGTGAAGCCCATGTTCGCCTGCTTCCAGCGGATCATGCCGTAGCCGTCATCGCGCAGAATCACAACGGTCACGTGCATGCCCAGGCGTACGGCAGTTTCCAGCTCCTGGCTGTTCATCATGAAGCCACCGTCGCCACACACCGAAATCACCGGGCGGTCCGGGTACACCAGGTGCGCCGCCATGGCCGACGGCAAGCCGGCGCCCATGGTCGCCAGGGCGTTGTCCAGCAGCACGGTGTTAGGCTTGTGGGCCTTGTAGTTGCGGGCGAACCAGATCTTGTAGATGCCGTTGTCCAAGGCCACGATGCCTTCGGACGGCAGCACGCGACGGATGTCGGCCACCAGGCGCTGCGGGTAGACCGGGAAGCGGTCGTCGTCGGCGCCTTCGGCGGTCTGCGCTTCGTTGGCCTCGCGAATGGCCATCAGGCGCGCGAAGTCCCAGTGGCTGGTATCGGTCAGGGCCTCGCCAATCTGCCACACGGCGTTGGCGATATCGCCGATCACTTCCACCTGCGGGAAGTACACCGCATCCACTTCAGCCGAACGGAAGTTGATGTGAATAACCTCGGTGCCGCCGCGCACCATGAAGAACGGCGGCTTCTCGATCACGTCGTGGCCGATGTTGACGATCAGGTCGGCTGCTTCGACGGCGCGGTGCACGAAATCACCCGAAGACAACGCGGCGTTGCCCAAAAAGCGTGGGTGACGCTCGTCCACCACACCTTTGCCCATCTGCGTGGTGATGAACGGGATACCGGTCTTGTCGATCAGCTGCTTGAGGACCTTGGCGGTCATCTTGCGGTTGGCGCCGGCGCCGATCACCAGGATCGGGTTGCGGGCGTTCTGCAGCTTCTGCACGGCTGCCTCGATGGCCTTGTGCTCAGCCAGCGGGCGACGGTGCAGGCTGGGGGGAATCGGCAGGCTGTCGGTCTGCTCGGCAGCGATGTCTTCCGGCAGCTCCAGGTGCACGGCACCGGGCTTTTCTTCTTCTGCCAGGCGGAAGGCTTCACGCATGCGCGCCGGGATGTTGTCAGCCGAGGCGAACTGGTGGGTGTACTTGGTGATGGGGTCCATCATGCCGCACACGTCGATGATCTGGAAACGGCCCTGCTTGGACTTCTTGATCGGCTTCTGGCCGGTGATCATCATCATCGGCATGCCGCCCAGATAGGCATAGGCACTGGCGGTGACCAGGTTGGTAGCACCGGGGCCGAGGGTAGACAAGCTGACGCCGGTCTTGCCGGTCAGGCGGCCATAGGTGGCCGCCATGAAGCCTGCGGACTGCTCGTGGCGGGTCAGTACCAGCTTGATCTTCGACTTGCGCAGGGATTCGAGCAGGTCGAGGTTTTCCTCACCAGGGATGCCGAATACATACTCGACACCTTCGTTTTCCAGACATTGCACAACGACATCGGCGGCCTTGGCCATTTAGGGTACTACCTCGAAATCTTGGAGGAATTGCGGCTTGTTAAAGCGGCGTGACTGAGATGTTGCAGGATGTCTCAGTGCCGCGCATCGTAGGCCTTCGCGTTAATAATATTAAATATATTGTTATGATGCTCAGCATCACAAAACGTTATGAATGGTAAACCCCGCCGATGAACCTCAAAGCACTGCGCTGCTGCGTCGAAATCGTACGTCAGGGCAGCTTCACCAAAGCGGCCCAGCACCTGCACATCGCCCAGCCAGCATTGAGCATGGCGGTGACGCGCCTGGAAGAGGAGCTGGGCGTCAGCCTGTTCAACCGCACCACCCGCAAAGTGGTGCTCACGGCCGAAGGCGAGCAGTTTCTGCCGCGCATTGCTTCGGCCCTGCGGGAGATGGACGTGGCCCGCCAGGAACTGCGCGACATGGCCGACCTCAAGCGCGGTGAAGTGCGCCTGGGCATCCCGCCGATGTTCGGCCTGCACTATGTGCCCGGCCTGATGAATGCCTTCCGCCGCCTCTACCCTGGCATTGCCATGACCGTGTTCGAGGGCAGCGCCGAGGACATTGGCCAGCGCCTGGAGCAACGTGACATCGACCTGGCCTTGCTCGAATCCAGGCGAGTACCCCCTGACAAACAGTCGATCCTGCTGGGCAGCGACGAGATGCTGGCCTGCATGCACCCGGACCACCCCTACGCCGGTAAAGACAGCCTGACGGCCGAGGACCTGCGCAACACCGACATGGTGGTGTTCGACCGCACCTTCGTGCAGCGCCAACTGCTGGATGCGTTTTTTGCAGAACACGGCATCACCTACCAGGTAGCCCTGCAAAGCAACTTTGTGTCGCTGGTGGTGCAGGCGGCACTGGACAACCTTGGCGTCGCGACATTGCTGCGCTCGGTCCAACTGCGGACCCCCGGCATCGTCGGGGTGCCGTTCAAACCCGCGCAGCAGATGAGCTTTCGCCTGTGCTGGCGGGCCGGGGAGTACTTATCGCTGGCCAGTAAACGGTTCATCGACTTTGCCGCGCAAAGCCAATACCTGGAGCGTTGAGCGGCAAGAGCACATTTGTACTCCTATCTGCACTTCCCTCCTTTCCCACGGTCAGACCGTAGGCCTGCCGTTAGACACGCTCGACGTCAAGGCCCATGATTCTCTAAGATTAAACTTTATCGTTTCAGCTTGTTGCATTAAGGACCACGATGTCAGTTCAGCAATTACCCCCGCTGCCCACCAAAGGCACCGTCGCCAGGATGGAAGCCGCCATGGCCCTGGGCAGCTTTGCCATCGGAACCGGCGAATTCGCGATCATGGGCCTGATGCCCGATATCGCCAGCAACCTGCAGTTGAGCGAGCCCCAGGTTGGCCACGCCATCAGTGCCTACGCGTTGGGGGTGATGGTGGGCGCCCCGACCCTGGCGATACTGGGGGCCAAGTTGCTGCGCAAGCACATGCTGCTGCTGCTGATGGCGCTGTATGCACTGGGCAACCTGGCCACTGCCTTTGCGCCCTCCTTCGGTGGCCTGGTGGCGTTCCGCTTCGTCAGCGGCCTGCCCCACGGCGCCTATTTCGGCATCGCCGCCGTGGTCGCTTCGAGCATGGTGGCCAGCAACCAGCGGGCGGGGGCTGTGGCACGGGTCATGATGGGCCTGACGCTGGCCATGCTGCTGGGCAACCCGGTCGCCACCTTCCTGGGCCAATACTTTGGCTGGCGTTCTGCGTTCGTGCTGGTGGGCGTAATTGCCCTGTGCACCATCGCCATGGTCTGGCGCTTCGTCCCCCAGCGGCACGATGAAGTGCGCAGCGACCCGCGCAAGGAGCTCAAGGCCTTCACCCTGCCCCAGGTGTGGATGGCGCTGGCCATCGCGTCCATTGGCTTCGCCGGCATGTTCTGCGTGTTCAGCTACCTGGCACCCACCATGCTGGAAGTCACCCGGGTAGCCCCGCAGTGGATCCCTTTTGGCCTGGCCGCATTCGGGCTGGGCGGTATCATCGGCAACATTGCCGGCGGCAAGCTGTTTGACCGGCTGCAGTTCCGGGCGGTGGGGCTGGTGCTGGCCTGGTCCATCGCCGTACTGCTGTTCTTTACCGTCGCTGCCCACGCCCTGTGGAGCCTGCTGCTCGGCGTTGGCCTGGTGGGCACCATGATCGCCCTGGCAGCCCCGTTACAGATCCGCCTGATGGACATCGCCCACGAGGCGCCAAGCCTTGCCGCTGCCTCGAACCACGCGGCCTTCAACCTGGCCAACGCCCTGGGCCCCTGGCTGGGCGGTATGGCCATCACGGCAGGCATGGGCTGGACCAGCACCGGTTTCATTGGCGCGGCTACCGCCCTGGCAGGCCTTGGGCTGTACTTCATCGCCCGGCGGATGAAGGGCGGCCACTGAACCTTACCAGGGTCAGGCAGCCGTCCACGCAGCCTGACGCGCCAGTACCGATTCGGCGCGCTCCCCCACCAGTTCGGCATACACACCCGGGGCTGTGGCGCCCTCGGTACTGATCACAAGCAGTCGTGCTTCAGGGCCAAGGGCCAGGCCCGCTGCAACGTCGGGCGCTTGTTCAAGCAAGTGCATGGCGCCTGCCAGCCCGGCCACGGCGGACTCACCCGCCAACACCGGTATGTCACCTTCACTGCCGGCTGCCAGGCGGCGCATGGCAGCTACCGCTTCAGCATCACTGACGGTCATGAAGGCATCGACGCTGGGTTGCAAAAAGCGCCACGCCAGCGGGGATGTCTCGCCGCAGGCCAGCCCCGCCATCACCGAGTCTACCGACCCGGTAGCCCTGGCCGGTTCACCGCGCAGCGCGCTCTGGTACAGGCAGTCGGCCTGTTCGGGCTCAACCACCACGAACACCGGACGATGCTCCGCATAGAGTTCCCACAGGTAGCTGACAACGCCTGCCGCCAGGCCGCCCACCCCACCTTGCAGAAAGACATGGGTGAACGGTGGCTGCCCGGCGTTGGCTTCGACGACTTCTGCAGCAATGGTGGCGTAGCCCTGCATCACATCCCGCGGGATCACCTCATAGCCTTCATAGGACGTGTCGGACACCACGTGCCAGCCGTTGCTGGCGGCCAGCGCAGCGGCGTGTGCCACCGACGCGTCATAATTGCCGGCAATACGCACGATCAGGGCACCGTAGGCGGCAATGGCGCGCTCACGCTCGATGCTCACGTGCGCATGCAGCACGATCACACAGCGGCAACCTATGCTCTGCGCGGCCGCCGCCAGGGCCCGCCCGTGGTTGCCATCGGTTGCACTGACAACGGTGAACTCGCTGAGCAACTGAGCGTGGTGCCCCGCAAGCACGCCATACGGGTGCATGCGTTGCAGGGGGAAGCTACCCAGCACCAGGCGCAGCAGTGCGATAGGCGCACCCAGTGCCTTGAAGCTGCCCAGTTCCGAGCGCACAGACTCATCCTTGACCGCTACCTGGGCAACACCCAGTTCGGCGGCTAGGCCGGGCAAGCTGTACAGCGGGGTGGGCTTCTGGTTCAGGCGAGCCCACCCGCCCAGCCAGTGACGGCTTTGCTGGGCGATGGCGATGCTCATCACCGCTTGAAGGGCACGTGGGTAAGGCTGGCGGCAAGCGTTGGGGTTACGAACGAACATGCAGTACGGCTCCTGCTGGCAAGCCAGCGATAGCAACAGTCAGTGAAATACCCACACAGGCGTGGCTCAGGCCCTGCTCAGGCGCTGGACCACCACGTCCAGCAGCACGTTGGCGCCCTGGATCAACAGCGCGTCATCGGTGTGCTCGCGCGGGTTATGGCTGATACCGCCCTGGCTGGGCACGAAGATCATCGCTGCCGGTGCCGTGCGGGCGATCATCTGCGCGTCATGGCCGGCACCTGACACCATGCGGCGATGGCTCAAGCCCAGGCGGGCCGCTGATTGCTCGATGGCATCCGCCAGGCCTGCGTCGAACACCACTGGCGCAAACCGCGCCAGGCGCTCATTGCTGATGCTGACCTGCTCGCGTTCCGCCAGGTCGGCCAGCAGCTGTTCAAGGCGCGCTTCGGCAGCCGCCAGGCGGCCTTCGTCAGGATCACGCAGGTCGACCGTGAACGTTGCCTTGCGCGGGATGACATTGATGACGTTGGGTTCGAACTGCATGCAACCGACCGTTGCCAGCGTGGTTGGGCAGTCCGTTGCCAGGTCACGCAGCGCTGCCACCACCGCACAGGCGACGAACCCGGCATCATGCCGCAATACGGTAGGGGTGGTGCCGGCGTGGTTGGCGTGGCCCTTGACCTGCACCTGCTGCCACGAAATACCCTGCAGGCGCTCCACCACGCCAATCTGAACGCCTTCTGCCTCCAGGATCGGGCCTTGCTCGATGTGCAGCTCGACATATTCATGGGCAGCAATCGCCCCTGGCTCAAGCGGGCCGGCGTAGCCAATGCGTGCCAGTTCGTCGCCAAAGCGGGTTCCGTCACTGCCTACGGTGTCCAGCGCTTGTTGCAGCGCCAGCCCCCCAGCATGCACCAGCGAGCCCATCATGTCGGGCTGGTAGCGCACGCCCTCCTCGTTGGTGAACGCGGCGACGGTGAGCGGGCGCTCGGGCAGCCGCCCAGCCACCCGGTAGGCGCGCTGTACCGCAAGGCCCGCCAGCACGCCGTAGCAACCGTCCAGGGCGCCGGCGTTGGTGACCGTGTCGATGTGCGAGCCCATCATCAACGGCGCTTGCCCGGCGCCTTTGCCGCGCCCAGGCAACGTGGCGAAGATGTTGCCAATGCGATCCACCTGCACGTGCAGGTCAAGGGCCTTCATCCAGCCCACCAGCATGTCCCGCCCGGCCTTGTCTGCATCGGTCAGCGCGATGCGGGTGCGGCCGCCCTGGTAAGGGTCCGCGCCCACCTGGCCAAGCGCGTGAAGCTGCCGCAGCAGCAGTGCGCCATCCAGGCGCAGTGCAGGTTCCGTGTCCATACTGTTCTCCGCCCATGAGGATTTACTCGAATGGGGAGATTCTATTCACTGCCAGCGCAATAAAAGCTTGATTATCGAGTGCTTGACGCACTTTCATTACGCATTACCTTCAGTTTGACCTGGACGCGCATCATGCCCCTCGATCACTTCGACCTCGCCTTGCTCGATGCGGTACAGCAAGACGCTACCACCTCGCAAATGCAGCTGGGCACCCAAGTCAACCTGTCCTCGGCCGCGGTCAACCGCCGCCTGAAAAAAATGACCACCGATGGCGTGATCACAGCAACGGTGGCCCAGGTGGACCCCGTGCAACTGGGCTACGTACTGACCGTGATCACCGAGGTTGAGGTGGAGAACGAGCGCCTGGACCTGCTCGATGCCATGAAACGCACCTTCCTGGCCTGCCCTCAGGTGCAGCAGTGCTACTACGTCACTGGCGCCTACGACTTCGTGCTGATCCTGCTGGTGCGCAACATGGAGCAGTACACCCAGCTCACCCGTGAGCTGTTTTTCGAGAACAACAACGTCAAGCGCTTCAATACGCTGGTGTCCATGAGCAACGTCAAGACCGGTGTGCGCGTGCCGACGGCGTAACACCCTTCGTTTGCCACCTTCGGGGAATTTGCCTACAAGCCCGATGTCGGTACGCTGACCCCTCATTAGCGCCCCTGAAGGAGACAACGATGCAATACGTGAAGCTGGGTAGCACCGGGCTGGACATCTCCAGGCTGTGCCTGGGCTGCATGACCTTCGGTGAACCGGATGCCGGCACCCACCCCTGGACGTTGGGTGAAGAGGCCAGCCGGCCGATCATCCGCCATGCGGTGGAACAAGGCATCAACTTCTTCGACACCGCCAACAGCTACTCGGCCGGCACCTCGGAAGTGATCGTGGGCAAGCTGCTGAAGGAATTCACCCGCCGCGACGAAACCGTCATTGCCACCAAGGTGTTCTACCCCGCCAACATGTGGCAAGGCGCCAGCCGGCCCAACGAGCAAGGGCTGTCGCGCAAGGCCATCATGACCAGCATCGACGCCAGCCTGACGCGCCTTGGCACCGACTATGTCGACCTTTACCAGATCCACCGCTGGGACTACCACACGCCCATCGAGGAAACCATGGAAGCCCTGCATGATGTGGTGAAGGCCGGCAAGGCCCGCTACATCGGCGCCTCATCGATGTATGCCTGGCAGTTCGCCAAGGCGCAACAGGTGGCGGCCAGCCACGGCTGGAGCCGGTTTGTGTCGATGCAGAACTACCTCAACCTGCTGTACCGCGAAGAAGAGCGCGAGATGATCCCCCTGTGCCTCGACCAAGGTGTTGGCCTGATGCCCTGGAGCCCCATGGCACGCGGCCGCCTGACCCGGCCCAATGGCCAGCAGACCGAACGCACGCGCACTGATATTTCCGGCCAGTCGTTCTATGAAAAAACCGAGCTGGAGGACGGCCGGGTCATCGACGTGGTCGAGCAGATAGCCGGGGAACGCGGAGTGCCCATGGCACAGGTGGCGTTGGCGTGGGTGCTCGGCAAGGCCGGTGTGTCGGCGCCGATCGTCGGCGCCTCCAAGCCCGCGCACCTGGACGACGCCCTGGCCGCGCTGGCGCTGCACCTTGGCGAGGATGAAATCGCGCGTCTGCAGGCCCCTTACGTGCCCCACGGGGTAACCGGGTTCAAATAAGCCTGGTGCACAGGGCCCGCTGGCGCCTCGCGGCCAGCGGGCTGTTCAGCCAGACATAAAGCATTACAATGCGCGACCCTGTTAAAACCGCGTGTTGTTTAGCCATGAAATCATTGCGTTACGCCCTGAACCTCCTGCTGCTTCTGAGCTTCGCAGCTTGGGCAAACCCGCCCTCCACCTTCACCGAAGCCAAGGTTGTGGCCAAGCAGCGGGTCTATATGGACCAGGCCAGCAGCCCCATGGGCGAGTTGTACTGTGGCTGCCAGTGGACCTGGGTGGGCAAGTCTGGCGGGCGCATCGACGCCGCCTCCTGCGGCTACCAGACGCGCAAGCAGCAGAACCGCGCCGAGCGTACCGAGTGGGAGCACATCGTGCCCGCCCATACGTTCGGCAACCAGCGCCAGTGCTGGAGAAACGGCGGCCGTGAGCATTGCGTAGACACCGATCCGGTATTCCGCGCCATGGAAGCGGACCTGTTCAACCTGTACCCGGCCGTGGGTGAAGTAAACGGCGACCGCAGCAATTTCAACTATGGCATGGTCGCCGGTAATGCTGGCGAGTACGGGCGGTGCACCACCAAGGTCGACTTCGTGCAGCGCGCCGCCGAGCCCCGTGATGAAGTGAAAGGCCTGGTAGCACGCACCACGTTTTACATGTTCGACCGCTACCGGCTGAACATGTCGCGCCAGCAACAGCAGCTGCTGATGGCCTGGGACAAGCAACACCCGGTTTCGGCCTGGGAAAAGGAACGTGACCGGCGCATTGCCGCAATCATGGGGCACGCGAACCCGTTCGTGACTGGCGAACGCCAGTGGACCGCCAATTACCAGCCCGCGGGCGACGGCGTGGTGCAGGCTGTGCCAGCAGCACGCCAGCCAGCAGGCCAGGCCCGTGCCGTCGCAGTCGGCGCGGTGCTTGGCAACCGCAACAGCCATGTGTATCACCTGGCCTCTGGCTGCCCGGGCTATCACCAGGTCGCGTCGAAGAACCAGGTGAACTTCGCCAGCGAAGGCGAGGCGCAGGCCGCCGGTTATCGCAAGGCCGGCAACTGCCGCTGACCCGCCAAGCCCGTCACAGCCAGGGCCCGACGCTTAGCCATTCACCAGGTTGGCTGGCCGTTCGCCCCGCAACGCGCTGAGCAGGTTGTCTACCGCGCAGCGGGCCATGGCCTGGCGGGTTTCTTCGGTGGCCGAACCGATATGCGGTGTGGCCACTACCTTGTCCAGTTTCAGCAACGGCGAGTCGGCCGCCAATGGCTCGTGCACGAACACATCCAGGCCGGCGCCGCGCAAACGCCCGGCCTGCAACGCCTCGGCCAATGCTGCTTCGTCCACCACGCGCCCCCGGGAGATGTTCACCAGAATGGCCTCAGGCTTCATCAGGGCCAGCTCCCGCGCACCGATCAGCCCTTCGGTACTGGCACTGAGCGGCACCGTGAGGCACACGAAGTCTGCCTCGGCCAGCAGCGCGTCCAGGTCGCGCCGGTGGGCGTTGTATCGCGCCTGCACCTCAGGCTTGGGCCGCTGGCTGTGATACACCACGCGCATACCGAAACCCGCCGCTGCGCGCCGGGCCAGGGCCTCGCCAATACGCCCCATGCCCACGATACCCAGTGTCTTGCCGTGCACGTCGCAGCCGAAATGCGCGGGCCCCAGGCTCGCCTGCCAGTGGCCCTCGCGCACCCAGTTCGCCAGCTCCACCACGCGCCTGGCTGTTGCCAGGATCAGCGCAAAGCCCGTGTCTGCGGTAGTTTCGGTGAGTACGTCCGGGGTGTTGGTGAGCATTACCCCGCGCCGGTCGAGGTCAGCGATATCGTAGTTGTCCACCCCTACTGACACGCTGGCAATCACCTCGAGGTTGGGCGCGAGGTCCAGCAGGCTGGCATCCAGGCGCAGGCTTGCGCCCAGCAGCCCTTGTGCGCCCGGTAATGCCTCGCGCAGCCTGGCCAGCCCATCGGGCTGGGCCAAGTCTATGAAGGTCACCTCCACGTGCTGCTCAAGGCGCGCGAGCAAGTCTGGTGAAAGGCGTTTGTACAGCACGATGCGCTTGTTCATGATCGCTTCCTAGTGGTTCACCGCCAGCCGCGGACGCTGACGCTTGGCCCGGCCGGAGGTAGTTGAATTGTTGAGGGCCGCGGTGAGTGCCACGGCGCACAGCAGTGCACCGCACATGAACAGGTACGAAGCGCCCGGGCTGCCTGTGGCGCCGTTCAGATAACCCACCAGCCAGGAGCCGCCGAACGACCCCAGCGCACCCATGCTGTTGACCAGGGCCATGGCGCCGCCGGCCACGTTGGCCGGCAGGATTTCCGGCACGATGGCGAAGAACGGGCCGTAGGGTGCGTACATGCAGGCACCCGCCACCACCAGCAACCCATACGACAACCAGAAGTGCTCGCTGCCCAGGGCATACGAGCCATAAAAGGCGATGGCGGCGATCAGCAGCGGTGGCCAGACGAAGCACTTGCGCTTCTGCAGGCGGTCCGATGCCCACGACACACCCACCATGGCCAGTACCGCCGCCAGGTAAGGCACCGAGGCCAGCCAGCCGGCTTCGACGATATCCACGTTGGCAGCCTGCTTGAGGATGGAGGGCAGCCACAGCACGAAGCCGTACACGCCAATGCTCCAGCAGAAGTACTGCAGCGACAGGATGATCACTTGCCGCGACCGGAACGCCTCACGGTAGTTCTTCACCGGCGGTATGCCCTGCTGCTCGGCAGCCAGTGCGTGCTGCAGGTCGCGCTTCTCCGTGTCGCTCAGCCAAGTGACCTGGGCCGGGCGATCGTCCACCAGGTGCCACCAGCAGAACGCCCAGATCACCGCCGGCAGGCCTTCGATGATGAACATCCAGCGCCAGTCGAAATGCTTGATGAGGTACCCCGAAACCACCGACATCCACAGGATGGTCACCGGGTTGCCCAGCATCAGGAACGTGTTGGCCCGTGAGCGCTCGGCACGGGTGAACCAGTGGCACAGGTACACCAGCATCGCCGGCATCACGGCCGCCTCGACCACGCCCAGCAGAAAGCGGATGCCGATCAACATGTAGACGTTGCTGACCATGCCCGTGAGCGTGGCGAGCCCGCCCCAGAGGATCAGGCAGACAAAGATCAGCTTCTTGACGCTACGCTTCTCGGCGTAGATGGCCCCAGGCACCTGGAAAAAGAAGTACCCGAGGAAGAAAAGTGCCCCCAGCAGCGACGACAGCACGGGGGTGATGCGCAAGTCATCGGCCATGCCGGAGGCCGCTGCGAAGCCGTAATTGGCGCGGTCCAGGTAAGCAAGGCTATAGGTGAAGAACACGATGGGGATGATGTACCACCAACGGCGTGGGGCCAGGCTTTTGCTGTTCATGGGGTGGTTCTCCTGAGCTTCTTGTTTTTGTCGCGACAGGTGATTGGTTGGGGCAACTTCAGGGCTGTGGCAGCCGTTCGTAGGCCTCCAGTTCGTGGCGCCAGGGCAGGCCCTCCATATCGCCCCGCGACTGCACGGCGCGGCTGCCGCACCAGTTGCCACGGGCAACCGCCTGGCCGATGTCACGCCCTTCCAGCAGCGCGCTGAGCACGCCGACGGCAAATGCGTCACCCGCACCCACGGTGTCCACAACCTGGGGGGCGCGTACGGCCGCGACCTGGCCTTCGCTGCTGGCACTGCGGAAATAGGCGCCCGCGTCCCCCAGCTTGATCACCACCAGCTCGACGCCAAGGTCCAGGTAGAAGCCGGCGATGTCGGCCGGGGTCTGCTGGCCGGTGAGCAAGCGGCCCTCCTCAAGGCCCGGCAGCACCCAGTCGGCCTTTGCTGCCAGTGCATTGGTCTGCTGCACCATGGTGCGCAGGTCCGGCCACAGCGAGGGGCGCAGGTTGGGGTCGAAGGAGACGCTGCGCCCGGCACTGCGCATGGCATCCACCAACGTGTGCGACAGGCTGCGGCAGCCCTCGGACAGGGCCAGCGGAATACCGGTAGCGTGCAGATGCCGGGCCTGCAGCCAGCCCGGCTGCAGCAGGGCCGGGGTCATGTGACTGGCCGCCGAGCCCCGGCGGAAGTACTCCACCGCGGGGTCACTGCCATCGTCGCAGCGGCCCTTGAGCTGAAAGCCAGTGGGGTGAGCCGGGTCTATCTGTACGTCCGAGCAGTCCAGGCCTTCGCCACGCAGGTTGTCCAGCACAAAACGGCCCAACGAGTCGTCCCCTACCCGGCTCACCCATCGTACGCTGAAGCCCAGGCGTGCCAGGCCAATGGCCACGTTGCTGTCGGCCCCGGCAATACGCTTGTTGAAAAGGCTGACACTGGCGAGGTCGCCCAGTTGCTCGGCTACGAACATGGCCATGGTTTCACCAAAGCACAGCACATCGTGTTTAAGCATGGCTCACCTCCTCGGCCCGTGCGCCCAGCCCCAGCACGGCCAGGTGGCGCACCTGGTCGCGGGTCACCTGCAGCAGGTCATCGCCCACCAGGGGGTACTCCACGGCACGCACTACACCGGGGCTGAACTGCGCCAGCAGCCGGTCCCAGGCCTGCAGGTCGGCCACTTGCGGTGGCGCCGCTGCCAAACGGCCGTCGGCAAGCTGCCGGACAGCTTTGCAGTGCACGTACTGCACCCAGCGGCCCAGCTGGCTGGCAGCCTGTTCCACGGCTTCGCCCTGCCACTGCCAGTTACCGATGTCGAAGGTCATGCCCACCCCGAGCCCCGCTTCATCCGCCCGTTGGAAGAACGCCAGCAGCGCTGCGATGCGGCCACCTTGAGAAGTCTGGTCGTTTTCTACCAGCAACCTTGGCCCCTGCGCTGGCACCAGCTCACGCAAGGCCGCCAGGTCGCAGCCGGTGTGGTAATGCCCCAGGGAGACCTTGACCGCTGCTGCACCCAGTTCGTGCGCAATGTGCAGCTTCTGGGTCACTCGTGTATCGGGCTGGCCGTCTGGCGCCCACAGCTCCAGCGGCGTGGAATACACACAGTCCAGGCCGGCCCCGGCGATGACGGCGCCCAGGGCAAGTGGGTCTGGCAGGCAGGAGAACAGCTCTTCGCGCAACTCCACCCGTCTGGCGCCGGCCCGTGCCAGCAGATCGATGAATTGCTCCTGGCCACGCTGGCGAACATAGTCCGCGCCGTAGCTGGAGAGGCTGATTGAAACGGGGATCGGGTGCATTGTTATTGTCCTTGTGAAACCGGTTTCATTTTTCGCCAGCAGTATTCGCCGAAGCGGAGGCTGCCGGTAGTTAGCGTGGGGAAGTCGAGCCTCGTATCAGCAAGGAGGCTTTGAAGTCGATGCGCCTGGCGATGCCGCTGTCGCCCTGCAGCCGGCCCAGCAGGCTGTCGAACGCCGCCATGCCGATGCGTTCGGTGGGCTGGGCCAAGGCCGTGATGCCGCTGCCGACCAACGGGTACCAGTCCAGGTCGTCCAGGGCGATAAGGCCGACGTCTGCAAACAGATCACGGCCTGTAGCACGCAGGCTGCGAGTGACCTCCAGGGTGGCGACGCCGTTGCAGGTGAAGATGGCCTGCGGGCCATGGCCGCTCTGCGCAAGGAATGCTGCGAGGCCCGCATCGAGGCCAGGGCCTGTGTGCAGGACCTGCTGGCGCATGCCGGGGCGTTGACCGACACAGGTGCCGACGGCTAGAACCCGCTCCGCCCGCGAGCTGGTACCGTCCAGCGGCTCGGTAACGGCCAGGATGTCCCGGTAACCGCGGGCATGCAGGTGCGCGATGGCCTGCTCCACGGCGTCGAGGTTGTCCAGGCCAACCAGGTCCACCTTCAGCTCGGGCAGTTGTCGGTCCACCAGCACCATGGGCATGTCCCGCATGAGGTTGAGCAACTCGCCAGGCTGATGGCCGAGGGTGTTCACGATCAGCCCCTCGACGTTGTACGACTGCAACGCCCGCAGATGATGGCGCTCCTGTTCGTCGTCACGGTTGGTGTTGCACACCACCAGGCTGTAGCCGTGCTGGCGGCAGGCGGTTTCAACGCCATGCATCACCGCCACTGAATACGGGTTGAGGATGTCGGCAACCAGCATGCCGATCAACCGAGTCTGGCCCCGCTTCAGGCCACGGGCCATCTGGTTGGGCCGGTAGCCCAGCTGTTCGATGACCTGCGCCAGCCGCGCGGCAGTGGCGTCGGCCAGCAACTGCCGGTCGCCGCCGATATAACGCGACACGGTTGCCTTGGATACCCCGGCAACACGGGCGACTTCGCTGATGGTGACTCGTTCGCGGGCATGGGCAGGCGCGTCGGTCATGGCAGTTCCTGATCATTATTGTTAGGGCGATGAAACCGGTTTCAATACACCAAAAACCGGCCTGTTCGTCAATCTGCCATCTGTCGGGTCACACCTCGGAAGGGCCTAGTGGTCCGTCACCTGCCCCAGGTCATCGCCTGATGTCTGGCGCATGTCGCTGGTGCGCAGGTCAGCTACATCGCCGGGCTTGACGGTACCTGCCTGGTTGCCCCAACTGGTGCGGATGAAGTTGACCACGTCCGCCACCTGCTGGTCATTCAGCCGCCAGGCGTAGGCTGGCATGGTGAAACTGGAGGGTGCCGCATGGGTTGCCGGCAGCGTGCCACCCTTGAGCACCAGGTGAATCAGCGAGGTGGCATCGGCGGTCTGCACCACGGGATTGCCGGCCAGTGCCGGGAACACACGGGTGTAGCCCTTGCCGTCGGTGCGGTGGCAAGCCGCGCAGTTGTCGATGTACACCGCAGCACCTGCCTTGCTGTCATCGCCCTGCCACAAGGCATCGGCCACCTTGCTGTCGTATTGATGCGGTTTGTCGTTCGGGTTGCTTGGCGGCAAGGTTTTCAGGTAACGGGCAATGGCGGTCAGGTCGGCATCGGTCATGTACTGCATGCTGTGCTCCACCACGTCACTCATGCCACCGAATACCGCGCTGTTGTCACTGCGGCCGGTCTTGAGAAACTGCACCAACTGGGCTTCGCTCCAGCTGCCCAGGCCGTCCTTGTGATCACCGCGCAGGTTCTTGGCAATCCAGCCCTCCAGCGGCGCGCTGCCGGCCAGAAACGCTTCACCTTCCTGTGGGTTCAGGGCTTTCTCCTGCATGGTCAGTGCCCGTGGGGTGTGGCACGCGCCGCAGTGGCCCAGGCCTTCGACCAGATACGCCCCGCGGTCGATGACCGGGTCACTGGCCTGGGCCGCCTGCCAGGGCTTGGCATCTGGTGCGAACAGGCCACGCCAGATCGCCAGCGGCCAGCGCATGCTCAGCGGCCAGGGGATGTCGCTGTCCCTGTTGGGCTCGGCCACCGGCTGCACGCCGTGCTGGAAATAGGCATACAGCGCCTGCATGTCGGCTTCGGTCAGGCGCGCGTAGGACGGGTACGGCATGGCCGGGTAAAGCGTGCTGCCGTCCTTGGCGATGCCGCGGCGCAACGCCTGGTCGAAGTCGTCGAAGCTGTAGCGCCCGATGCCTTCGGGCGACGGCGTGATGTTGGTGGAGTAGATTGTGCCGATGGGGGTTTCCATGGGCAGCCCGCCCGCAAATGGCTTGCCGCCCTTGGCCGTGTGGCAGGCCACGCAGTCGCCCGCGCGGGCCAGGTATTCACCTTGCTGCACCTGTTGCGGGTCGGGCTGCGCCGCTTGCGCGCAGAGCCCGGTGCCCATCAGCAAAGTTGCGATCAACATTCTGTTCATGTTCATCGCTCCTTAAACCGCCACCAGCGGGCCGGGGTTCTTCAGGTACTGCTCCCGAATGGCCCGGGCGGACCAGTACGTCAGCGCGGCCACCAGCCCGGTCGGGTTGTAGCCAAGGCCCTGAGGGAACGCAGAGGCGCCCGGGACGAATACATTGTGCACATCCCAGCATTGCAGGTAGCGGTTCAGTGCACTGGTGGCAGGGTCGGTCCCCATGATCGCACCACCGTTCAGGTGGGTGGTCTGGTAGCTGGCGGTGTTGAAATGTTCTTTCACCTGCTTGCCCAGCACGGCGATGGATTTAGGGTTCATCGCTTGGGCGATTTTGCTCAGCTTGTCGACCATGAACTGGTTCATGCGAATGTCGTTTTCCTGCCAGTCGAAGGTCATGCGCAACAGTGGCAAGCCGTAGGCATCGCGGTAGGTCGGGTCCAGGTCCAGGTAATTACCCCGGTAGGACTGATGTGCGCCATGGGCGTCCATCGACAGTTGATGGGTGTAGTAGTCGGCGGTGGCCTTCTTCCAGGCACTGCCCCAGGCAGGTGTACCCGGGGGGTTGGCGACACCGGCAATCGGCCGCGAGCCTGCCTGGTTCACCCACATGGGTGAGCCGCCGATAAAGCCATGGGGGCCATGGTCGAAGTTGTCGGCATTGAAGTCGTCGATGGCAACGCCGTTGCCACCTGCACCGATGAAGTTGTTGGTGTGCACGTCCTTGTCGAAAAACGCTTTGACCGTGCCCATGTTCTGGTAAGCGAAGTTGCGCCCGACCACACCTTCGTTCTTCAGAGGGTCGTAAGGCTTGCCGATCCCGGACAGCAGCATCAGGCGCACGTTGTTGAACTGGAACGCGGCCAGGATCACCAGGTCGGCCGGTTGCTCCAGTTCACGGCCCTGGGCGTCGATGTAGGTCACGCCGGTTGCACGTTGCTTGCTGTCGTCCAGGTTCACCCGCAGCACGTGGGCATTGGCACGCAGCTCGAAGTTAGGCACCTGGCGCAATGCCGGCAGAATGTTCACGTTGGGTGAGGCCTTGGAATACATGTAGCACACGTAACCGCTGCAGAAACCGCAGAAGTTGCACGGTCCCATCTGCGCCCCGTAGGGGTTGGTGTAAGGGCCCGAGGTGTTGGCCGACGGCAGGTTGTAGGGGTGATAGCCCAGGGCCGAGGTGGCCTGCTGGAACAGCTGGGCGGATACCACGTTCTTCTGCGACACCAGCGGGAATGGGTTGGAGCGGTCCGGGGCGTATGGGTTGCCCCCCTTGCCCCGCCCTACCACTTCGCCCTTCACGGTCCAGGCTTGACCGGAGGTGCCGAAGACCTTCTCGGCAAAATCAAAATACGGCTCCAGTTCTTCATAGGTAACGCCGAAGTCCTGGATAGTCATATCCTGGGGGATGAACGACTTGCCATAGCGCTCTTCGTAATGGCTGCGCATGCGCAACTCGATCGGGTCTACACGAAAGTGCACACCGGACCAATGCAGCCCGGCACCGCCCACACCTTTGCCCGGCAGGAAAGCGCCCAGTTGCCGGTACGGCAAGGCTACATCGTTGACCGTGTGGCGTATGGTGACCGTTTCCTTGGACAGGTCCAGGAACAGTTTCTTGCGCACGCTGTAGGTGAGCTCGTCGATCACCTGGGGGTAACTGCCGTCTGGGTAGGTGTCCTGCATGGGGCCGCGCTCCAGGGCAACCACCTGCAACCCTGCCTCGGTCAGTTCCTTGGCCATGATGGCGCCGGTCCAGCCAAACCCGACGATCACCGCATCCACTTTCTTCAACGTGTTTGCCATGGTTCAGGCCCTCTCCCCACGAATGGACACCGGTGGGAACGGGTAGCGCTCGTTGCGCTCGGCCCAATCCATGAAATCGGCGCGGGCACCGGGGAACCCGATCTGCTTCCAGCCGACCATGCCTTTGTTACCGCCATGCACGGGGTCGCAGAAAAAACCCTCTCGGGTGTTTTGCAACAGCAGGCTGAAGAAGGCCTTGGCAGGTACGTCCTGCAATACCAGGTCGCCCGCCTCCAGCGCGGCGAGCACACGGTCCTGCTGGGCGGCGCTTTGTTCATGGAACGGCTTGTTGCCCTGGGCCTTGCACCAGCCCAGCACACCGGCGATACCTAACCTGTAGATCTGCTGCGGGTTGAGCTGCAACTGGTAACCCAGCTCGGGTGCGGCGTCTGCATTGAAGGGGCCTTGCATGTACCATAAGGCGCCGCTGGCGTAGGGAGTGCCCATCTGCCGGTCGATATACTCGGCGGCACCGGCCTCCAGGGCGCCGGCGCCCAGCTCGTCAGCCGGGATCAGGCGGCTCACCGCGGCTTGGAGGAAAGCGTATTCGTCCACGGTGAAAAATGCCGGCTGGTACTGGGCGGCGTCGGTTTTTTCTGGCACGTTGGGGCTGCGTGCTGGCTCAGCTATCACCGCACTGGCGCCCAAGCCCAGGCCGGTACTGGCGACCGTTACCACAGGTATCAGGGTCAAGGTCTTGCGCAGGAAGTCCCTGCGGGGGTTGTCCGGTACGTGCTCAGACATTTCTAATCCTCATCATCGGTAAGCGGCCTCGGCCGGGGCCAAAGATCAAGACCGCTCACTGACGAACGGCGTTCAGAAACATTTTGAGTTTAATGTCGCATTGACACCAATAGGTTTGCATGAACCGCGATATTGACTCGGCGGAGAGATTTGACCACTGATGATTCAGTCCGACCTTGACCTGTTCGGCCCACAGCCGCATCGCCTGGCCAGCCATACAGTGCTGTTGCCAGGCTTCGCCCTCCCCGACCTGGAGGCGATGTTGGACGCCCTGCGCCCGGTGCTGCGGGCTGCGCCGTTCCGGCACATGCGCACCCCCGGCGGCCTGCACATGGCGGTGGCGCTGACCAACTGTGGTGAGCTGGGCTGGGTCAGTGATGCCAACGGCTACCGCTACAGCCCCACCGACCCCGTCAGTGGCCAGCCATGGCCGGCGTTGCCCGATGTGCTCACTGCGTTTGCCTCGCGCAGCGCGGCTATCGCCGGCTTCGACGGGTTCGTTCCAGACGCATGCCTGGTCAACCACTACCAGCCAGGCACCCGCCTCACCCTGCATCAGGACCGCGACGAGCGCGATTTCGATCAGCCTATCGTGTCGGTTTCCCTGGGGCTTCCGGCCGTGTTTCTATTCGGGGGGCAACAACGGGCTGACAAGACCCAGCGCATCCCGCTCAGCCATGGTGATGTACTGGTTTGGGGCGGCGAAGACCGTCTACGCTTCCACGGTGTGCTGCCGATCAAGCCCGGGGTTCACCCGCGCATGGGCGAGCGCCGGATCAACCTGACCTTCCGCAAGGCAGGTTGTGGATAGTGCATTAGCCGAAACGTGTGCCACCTGGCACCACCGTCAGCTCACAGGAGACTGTCATGACCCAGCATCACGCCGTCCCGCCACTTACCACCAGAGGCAACCGACCATGAAGATGCCAGGCCGCGCCCCCAATGCATCGGTGCAACTGGATTACGTGCGCGACACGCTGTTTGGCCCGGTGGCGCTGAGTGTGGAGTGCCAGTGCCAGCTGGCACCGCTGAGCCTCCAAGGGCGACCTGCGTTGCGCATGCATATTTGCCCGCCGCTGCCAGACAAGGTCGACAGGGCGCACAGCGTTGCGTTCATGCTGGACGGGCGCAGCTACCACGGCGTAGTGCGCGACAAAGGCAAATGCGGAGACGGCGGCCTGAACCTGCTGCTGGAGCTGCGCTAGCGGCTAAAGCGCGTACATCAATCGGGCGTGATCAGGCAATCGCTTTCGCCCGCGCAGGGTTGTTGCAGCGCAGCGCATGCAGCTGCCCAACCAGGTTCACCAGGTCGCGGCAGCTGTTGAGGCTGTGCAGCGGTACACCGCTCAGGCTCACACCGCGCTCGAAGTTCTGGCCCTGGGCAAGGCGGATGGTCAGGTTGTTACCGTCAGCGCAGCTGATTTCACAACGATCAGGCAGGCAGGCATGCTCGATCATCTGCCGCATTTCCAGCATAGAAACGCCTATCAACGACATGGTACGACCCTCTCTGGCGATGGCCTGTTTAATGTAGTTACGCCTGTAGCAGGCTGAGCGCCAATTGATAATGAGCATCTTTGGCCAAACGTCGATGCGCTGCAGTGATGAGCATGCAGGGGTTCATCTAGCACCTTAGCTGAAGAACCCCTGGGGTGAGGTTAGGTTCGGGCAGAATCATCACCCTGCGACGAGCGGTGCATCAATGTGAAGCACCACCACGGTCGCCCTGCATTTGCCCGAATTTGCCGGCCTGGAAAGCCTCGAAAGACTCGATGATCTCGGCCTGGCTGTTCATCACGAACGGGCCGTAACCCACAATCGGCTCGTCGATCGGCTCGCCACTGAGCAGCAGAACGCTTGCAGTTCCTGCTGCTTCAAGCTGCAGATCCTGCCCTGCCGGGTCAAACAGCACCAGGCTCGAAGGCCCCGCCTGTTGCGCCCCGTTGATAGTGACCGTGCCCTGCAGCACCACCAGGGCTGCATTGCGGCCAGCGGCGACGGGTAGCGTGACGCTCGCCCCTGCCTGTAGGCGCATGTCCCATACATCCATCGGCGTGAACGTGCGTGCAGGGCCCAGAGCGCCCTGGTAGCTGCCGGCGATCACGCGCAGGCTCCCGGATTCGCCGCCCAGCGGCACCACCGGGATATCCTGCGCCAGCAGGGTCTGGTAGCCCGCTGCCGCGCGCTTGTCACGGGCGGGCAGGTTTACCCACAGCTGCACCATCTCCAGCGTTCCACCCGTTTGCGCAAACCGCGGCGAATGAAACTCTTCATGGATGATGCCGTCGGCGGCCGTCATCCACTGCACATCACCGGGGCCGATGAAGCCGCCAGCCCCTGTCGAGTCGCGGTGCTCAAGCTCGCCCTGGTACACGATGGTTACCGTCTCGAAGCCACGATGGGGGTGCTCACCCACCCCGCGCCGGGCCTGGGTGGGTGAAAAGGTGTGAGGGCCAGCATAGTCCAGTAGCAAAAACGGGCTTATATGGCTGGCCAGGTTGTCGTAGGTGAACAGGCTGCACACCGGGAAACCATCACCCACCCAGTGGGGTTGGGGGCTGCGGTGGATACCGAGAATCGTTTTCATGGGGAGGTCCTCATTGGCTGAGAACACCTTAGCAATGGTGCCTATGGCTGAGTAGCCTGCCGCTATGGCATGCATCGTCCCACTTATGGGACAGTGCCGAGCAAAAAACCGGTCGCCAGATCAGCAGCATTGCCTGGGTCTTCCTGCATGAAGCAATGCCCGCCCGCCACTTGCCGGGCACTCACATGCCTGTTGAGGCTCGCCAGCCGGTTTGCCGAGACCGGCACGAAGGGGTAGGTATGTTCCCCGTACAGAATGCGCGTGGGGACGGCGATGCGTAACAAAGTTGGCCACAGGCGCCGGGGGAATGAGCTGAAGATCTCCACCTCGCGGCTGGGCCGGCACTTAAGCACCACGCCCTTGTCGCATTCGCCCAAGGCATGGTCGATGTAGGCTTGCAGCGCCGCATCGTGCCAACCTTTGAAAATGCCCCGCCCCTGCAGCGACGCGTGCGCCGAAGGCCGGTCAGGCCAGAAGCTGCGCCGCCGCGCAGCCTGGCGTGCCATGGGGTGTTGACGGTGCAGGCCAACCACCCTTGCTGCACCCAGCACAGCCAACATGCGCTTGCTGAACAGCACCGGGTCCAGTAATACGGCGCGCTGGAACAGCTGGGGCTCAGCCGCCAGCATCAGGCTGGTAAGCACGCCGCCAAAACTGTGCCCGAGGGCCACGCGTGGTACCTCGCCATACTCGCCCCGCCCGCCTTCGAAGGCCTCGACGGCCAGCGCAGCGGTGCGGTTCTAACCGCGAAACACGCCACCGTGGTCGCTGTCGCCATGCCCTTGCGCGTCACTGAGCCACAAGTCGAAATGGCCGGCCAGGCGCGCCAGCATGGGTTGATAAGCCAGGCTGCAAAAGCCATTGCCGTGCAGAAAATGCAACAGCGGTCGCCCACTGGCTTCTGTGCGCCAGCCACGCAGGGTGAAGCCCTCGTCGCATTGATGGGACCATGGAATCAGCTGCATCGCGGCGCGCTACCTGTAGTGCTAGTGAAACGCCGATTCTACAAACAGCAGTGGGTACAGCGAAATCACCAGCAGCAGGGCCATCAGGACATTGAACAGCATCAGCCAGCGCGGGTTCTGCAACACGCTGCGCAACGCGCTGCCAAACATCACCCAGATGCCGACGCTGGGCAAGTTCACCAACGCAAACAGCGCTGCGATCACTACCACGTTGGTGACGTAGCCTTGAGCGGGTGTGTACGTGGTGATCGCCCCCACCGCCATCACCCAGGCTTTGGGGTTGACCCACTGGAAAGCAGCCGCCGCCCAGAAGCCTATTGGCTTCCTCCCTTTGCTGGCCGTTGCGCCCACAGGCCCGGCGTTAGCAATCTTCCAGGCCAGGTAGAGCAGGTAGGCCGCACCCGCGTAGCGCAGCACGGTATACAGGGACGGCCACGCCTTGAACACTTCGCCCAGGCCAAGCCCCACCGCCAGCACCATCGCCATGAAACCGATGCTTACGCCCATGGCATGCGGGATCGTGCGGCGCACCCCGAAGTTCACCCCGGAGGCCAGCAACATGGTGTTGTTGGGCCCCGGGGTGATGGACGAAACGAAGGCGAACAGGATAAAAGCAGCGAGCAGGTCGACAGAGGCAAACATGGCCAGGCATTCCAGTAGGTGCGGTATGCCGTCACACTACCGGAGTCCGCCACCCGAGCGACCGGTACAGTTACCTTTAATTAATGAGATACACCTCACTGTATTGCCAATTTCGAAACAGGGGTATTCACCATGAGCGTGGTCATTCGCCCGGCGGTGCGCACCGATGCGCAGCAGATTTTGACCTTCATCACCGAACTGGCGGAGTACGAGCGTGCCCGGCACGAAGTGCTGGCCACCCTGCAGGACATTGAACGCAGCCTGTTCGATGAGCACAGCACCGTGCAGTGCCTGATCGGCGAACGTGACGGCCGGGCCATTGGGTTTGCCGTGTATTTCCAAAGCTATTCCACCTGGCTGGGGCGCAGCGGCATTTACCTCGAAGACCTTTACATCACCCCGGATCAGCGCGGGGACGGTGCCGGCAAGCAGATGCTCAGGTACATCGCCCGGGAGGCCGTGGCCCATGGCTGGGGCCGCCTGGAGTGGAGCGTGCTGGACTGGAACGAGCCAGCCATCAAGTTTTATGAGTCGCTGGGCGCGCAGCCGCAGGATGAGTGGGTGCGCTACCGCCTGGAGGGGGAGCAACTGCAAGCGTTTGCCCGTGACGGCTTGCCGGTTTGACAGGCAATTGACGGCTGGCCCACCTCGTGCTTTTCTAATGCCCTGTGCAAGGTGCCCCCTATGGGGGTGAAACGGGAAACCGGTGCGTCACAGGCCTGCAACAGGGCCTTGACCAAGCCGGTGCTGCCCCCGCAACGGTAAGCGAGCGAAGCGTCTGTACCACTGTGCCATCACCCCTGGCATGGGAAGGTGACGTTTTCAAGGAGCCAACCTCCTCCTCGCCAGCCCGGAGACCGGCCTTGCGCCTATGAACACCCCGCGGTGGGCGGGCGCTGTCGCATTCCCCTGGGCCCCGCCCGGGGCTGCCGCGCTTGCCCGTTGCCCACAAAAAGCAGAGGAACGCGTCATGCCCGTCACCAGCGCCAACACCCCAAGTATCGCCACCCCCGTCACACTCAGCCAGCGCATTGCTGTTGCGGTAGGCGCCAGCCTGCTGGGGCTGTGCCTGGTCTACTTTGCCGGCTTTTCGCATATCGAAGCCGTACACAACGCTGCCCACGACACGCGCCACAGCGCCGCCTTCCCCTGCCACTGAGTAACCGCCAATGATCACGCGTATCGCCCGTACCGCGGGTTTCAGCGGGTTGCTTGCGGCCCTGTTGCTCACCCTGCTGCAAAGCTTCTGGGTCAGCCCGCTCATCTTGCAGGCCGAAACCTACGAAACCGCCGCCCCCGCCGAACAGCACACCCATGGCGAGGGCGCAGCGGCGCACGAACACAGTGCTGAGGCCTGGTCGCCGGAAGATGGCTGGCAGCGAGTATTGTCCACCACCGGTGGCAACCTGGTGGTCGCAGTGGGCTTCGCCCTTATCCTCGCTGCCCTCTACAGCCTGCGGGAGCCCAAGCGTGTTGGCACCGGTGCGCTTTGGGGCCTGGCCGGCTTCGCGGTGTTTTGCCTGGCACCCACGCTAGGCCTGCCGCCAGAACTGCCGGGCACCGCTGCAGCGGACCTGGGCCAGCGCCAGGCCTGGTGGGTTGGCGCCGCCAGCGCAACAGCCTTGGGCCTGGCATTGGTAGTGTTCGCCCGCCACTGGCTGCTGAAGGTGCTTGGTGTGGTGCTGCTGGCAGTGCCCCACCTGATTGGCGCACCGCAACCCGAAGTGCACGAGAGCCTGGCGCCCGAGGCGCTGGAAGCTCAGTTCAAACTGGCCTCGTGGCTGACCAACGCTGCGTTCTGGCTGGCGTTGGGCCTGCTTACCGCGTGGCTGTACCGCCGCAACAGCCAGGCCTGATGCCGGCAGTGTACGCGGGGTTTGGCTGCCGGCGGGGGTGCCCGGAGGGCGTTTTGCAGGCGCTTCTGCTCGCCGGCCTGGCCGAACGGGGCCTCGCCTTGAGCGACGTGCGCGGCATCGCCAGCATCGCACTCAAGGCTGGCGAACCCGGCCTGCACCAGCTGGCCGAGCGCCTCGGCCTGCCACTGGTGCTGTACCCTGCGGTGCAGCTGCAGGCCTACGAGCCGCTGCTCAGCCATCGCTCTGCCGCTGCGTATACCCACAGCGGTTGCTGGGGCGTCGCAGAAAGCACGGCCCTGGCGCTGGCCTGCCAGGCGGCAGGGCACGCCGAGCTACTGCTGCCGCGCCGGGTCATGGGCCCGGCAACACTGGCCATCGCAGGCTAGCCTGTTCATCTCTCTACATCCAAGGATTTTCATGACGGTCTACTTCATCGGCGCCGGCCCCGGCGACCCGGAACTGATCACAGTCAAGGGCCAGCGGCTGATCCGCCAATGCCCCGTGATCATCTACGCCGGTTCCCTGGTGCCTGCCGCCGTGCTGGACGGTCACCAGGCCGAAACCGTGATCAACAGCGCTGCGCTGAACCTGGAGCAGATCATCGCGGCCATGCAGGCAGCCCATGCCCTGGGCCAGGACGTGGCCCGGGTCCACAGCGGTGATCCAAGCCTGTATGGCGCCATCGGCGAGCAGATCCGTCATCTGCAGGCGCTGGGCATCGACTATCAGATCATCCCCGGCGTAACCGCCACCGCGGCCAGCGCCGCGCTGCTGGGGTGTGAACTGACCCTGCCAGAGGTCGCCCAGAGCGTCATCCTGACCCGCTTTGGCGACAACTCCCCGATGCCGGCCGGGGAACGGCTGGAAGACCTGGCACGCCACGGCACCACGCTGGCCATTCACCTTGGGGTCAAGCACCTGGCGCGTATCGTCGAGCTGCTGCTGCCGCACTATGGGCCACAGTGCCCCGTAGCGGTTGTGCACCGTGCTACCTGGCCCGACCAGGACTGGGTACGTGGCACGCTGGCGGACATCGTCGCAGGCGTCGCGGCCAAGGGCTTCCGCCGGACTGCGCTGATTCTGGTCGGCCACGTGCTGGGAGAAACGCCGTTCGCTGAATCCGCCCTGTATCGCGCCGGGCACGCACACCTGTATCGGCCAGCGGGGTGAGTGTTGCAAGGCACTGCAATCCGGTAGCAGACTGACCAACCCCTTCCTGTTACCGGACCCTCCCCCATGCTGGATTTGCGCCCCAACTGTGAATGCTGCGACGTCGACCTGCCCGGTGACAGCACTGACGCGTTTATCTGCTCGTTCGAGTGCACGTTCTGCCGCAGCTGCGCCGAAGGCCGCCTGCAACAGCGCTGCCCCAACTGCGGCGGGCAATTGCTCAGCCGCCCTGCAAGGGTGGGCCAGGCATTGGCAAACAACCCGGCCTCCATCCTGCGCGTCAATAAACATCATGCGACCTGCGCCTAAGACCGGCAGGTAGGCGCCAGCGCCTGCCTGGGCGCGCGCCGCCTAGTTTTGTAGGATTTTTCGACAGCACGGCCAAGGTTTATCAACACTTCTATACTCGGCATTACCAAACTTCCGTAATGGTCGTATCTTGCTGCGCTTCTGATTGACTCACTTGCAGAAGTATTCCTGGGTGCTCCAGGAAATGCACCACACCCTCACAGGAGTTTTCCTAATGACTACCGTGCTGATCGTCGACGATCACCCCATCGTCAGGCTATCCCTGCGCATGCTCCTTGAGCGTGAACGCTTCCACGTCATCGGCGAAGTCGGTAATGGCAGCGAAGTGGCGCAGGTAGCCCGTGAACTGAAGCCTGACGTGGTCATCCTCGACATCGGCCTGCCCGGCCTGGATGGCATGGAGGTGATCAAGCGCCTGCAGGCCATCGAGCCGGTGCCCAAGATCATGGTCCTGACAGGCCAGGCCACCGATCTGTATGTACGGCGCTGCCTGGATGCCGGCATTGGTGCCTTCGTGACCAAGGAAGAAGACCACGACGCCCTGCTGTTCGCCCTCAAGGCGCTGGTGAAGGGCTATTCAACATTCCCGCAGATGTCGGTCAACAGCAACTCGCTGGAAAGCGAGCCGGTACGCCTGGCCAGCCTGTCGAACCGCGAAATGGAAGTGTTGCGGCGCCTGGCACGTGGCGAGAGCAACAAGAACATCGGCAGTTGCATGAACCTCAGCGCCAAGACCATCAGCACCTACCGGGGCCGCATCATGGAAAAACTCAAGACCGAGTCGCTGGTTGAAATGGTCGACCTGGCCAAACGCAACAGCGTCTACTGAGCGGCGGGCGGCCATGAAACGACTGCTGGCTGGCGCCTTGCTGCTGCTCGCCCTGGCCGGCCCCGGCTGGCTGCTGGCCGCCAGCGAAACCCGCCAGCTGCTGGCCCGCTCGGTGAGCGCCACGCCACCCATGACGCTTACCCATGAAGAACGCCAGTGGCTGCAGCAGCGCCGGCGTATCGTGCTGGGTAGCTCAAGGCCCGACTACCCGCCGTTCGAGATCAACGTCAGCCCCCACGACTATGAGGGCATCAGCGCAGACTACGCCGGCATCATCGCCGAGCAGTTGGGGACGCCTATCGAGGTGCTGCGCTTCGACAGCCGCCACGAAGCCATCGCTGCGCTGCACGACGGGCGAATCGACCTGCTGGGCAGCTCGAACGGCTTTGAGGCCGCCGATGCGCAGCTCAGCCTGAGCGCACCTTACGCCGACGACTTGCCCGTGGTGGTCACCCGCGAAGGCCGCAACCTCAAGGACACGCCCGAACTGGCTGGCCTGCGCCTGGCCATGGTGGACCATTACCTGCCGGCCAACCGAGTGCGCGCACTGTACCCCAGTGCGCATCTGAGCCTGTATCGCTCTACCCAGGCCGGGCTGGCTGCCGTGGAGCTGGGTGAGGCGGATGCTTACCTGGGCGACGCCATCAGCACTGACTTTCTCATCGGCAAGACCTTTCAAGGCACTTTGAAAATTGACCACTTTTCCCAGGTGATTCCCGAGGCGTTTTCCTTTGCCATCGCCCGCGACACACCCCACCTGCGGCAGTTGGTAGACAGAGCCCTGGCGCGCATTGGCGAGAGCGAGCGCCTGAACATCCTGCGGCGCTGGAGCAGCGGTAACACCAGCCTGCTACTGCAGCGCCACCTCAGCGCCCTGTCTGCCGAAGAGGAAGCCTGGATCATCGCCCACCCCGTTGTGGATGTGTTGATCAACCCGGCGCTGGCCCCCCTCACGTTCAACGACGCCGAACAACGCCCCACCGGCATCACCCTGGAGCTGCTCAAGCAGATCGGCCTGCGCACCGGCTTGCAGTTCAACCCCGTCGAGGGCGCATCGGCGCAGGATATGGTCGAACGGCTGGCACGCGGTGAGGCGCAGATGATCGGGGCCTTGGGCTATGGCGCGCAGCGATCCCGGCAATTGCGTTACACCCGGCCCTACCTGGTCAGCCCGCGGGTGTTGATCACCCGCGCTGATGACGCCTCCTCGTCGCGGGTCAAGGACCTTGGCCAACAGCGCATCGCCCTGGTGCGGGGCTCACCCCAGCGCGACATGCTGCAACGCCGCTACCCCCACGCCACGCTGATCGAACTGGACAGCCCGCTCGACCTCATGGAAGCTCTGATCAAAGGTGCTGCGGACGTGGCACTCAGTAGCCACATCAATGCGGCCTACTACATCAGCCACGTGTTCAAGAACCGCCTGAAGATTGCCAGCGTCCTGGACGAAGACCCGGCCATTGCCGCGTTCGCAGTCGCGCCGGATCAGCCGCGGTTGCAGGCTATCCTCGACAAGGCATTGCTGAGTATCCCACCCGAGGAACTTGAGCGTTTGATCAACCGTTGGCGTACCAGCACGCTGGTCAGTGACAGCCCATGGCGCAACTACCGGGACCTGGCGCTTCAAGTGCTGGTACTGGCCGCCCTGCTGCTGGCCGGGGTGGTGTTCTGGAACAGCTACCTGCGCAAGCTGATCAACCAGCGCACCGAGGCACAGCACGCGTTGCAAGCCCAGTTGGCCCTGAGCCGCGGGCTATTGGAGCAGCTGCGGCACGCCAAGGAGGAAGCCGAACAGGCCAGCCAGACCAAAAGCACGTTCCTGGCGACCATGAGCCACGAAATCCGCACGCCAATGAACGCCGTCATCGGCTTGCTGGAGCTGGCCCTGGAAGACAGCCGAGACGGGCGTTGCGATACCCAGACCCTGCAAACTGCCCACGACTCGGCCCTGGGCCTGCTGGCGCTGATCGGCGATATTCTGGACATCTCGCGCATCGAGTCGGGGCACATCAGCCTGCAGCCGGTGCCGACCGACCTGGTCGAGCTGGTACAGGCCACGCTGAGGGTGTTTGAAGGCAATGCCAGGGCCAAGGGGCTGCACTTGCACGGCGCCCTGCCGCCGCTGCCGGTGTGGGTGTCGGCAGACCCGCTGCGCCTCAAGCAGGTGCTGTCGAACCTGCTCAGCAATGCCATCAAGTTCACCGAGCGCGGCGAGGTTCAGGCCAGCCTGATGCTGGCGGGCTCAGCTCCAGAAGGCCAGGTGCAGCTCGAACTGTGCGTACGCGATTCAGGGATCGGCATCAGCCCTGCCGACCAGGCCCGCCTGTTCAACGCCTTTGTCCAGGCCGACGGGCCACGTGCCCAGCAGGGTGCAGGCCTGGGGCTGGTGATCAGCCGGGCACTGGCAGAACTGATGGGTGGCACGTTGGCCCTGCACAGCGTGGAGGGCGTGGGCACCAAGGTGCAGGTCAGCCTGGCCTTGCCCGCGTGCGCTGCGCCGACAGCAACGGAGCCGCCGCACACAGCGTCGCAAAACAGCGGCGCTCCCCTGGACATACTGGTAGCCGACGACTACCCCGCCAACCTGCTGTTGCTCGAAAGGCAACTGCGCACGCTGGGCCACCGCGTCACCCTGGCGCAAAACGGTGAAGCGGCGCTGGAGCGCTGGCAGGCAGCACACTTCGACCTGGTGATCACCGATTGCAGCATGCCGGTGATGGATGGCCATGAACTCACCCGGCGCATCCGGGCCATAGAGCATGAGCGCGGGCTGCCACCTTGCCGTATCGTGGGCGTGACCGCCAACGCACAGGCCGATGAACGGGCGCGCTGCCTGGCCAGCGGTATGGATGACTGCCTGTTCAAACCCATCGGGCTGCGCACCTTGAAAGCCCACCTCCCCCAGGCCGACGCCGCTGCCATGGCCCCCCCTGCGGCCGCCCTCAGCAACAGTTTCAACTTAGCAGAACTGCACCACCTGACCCGCAATGACGCCCAGCTGACCCGCCATCTGCTCGAGCAACTGTCCCAGAGCGTAGCCGAGGACCTGGCCTCGTTGCGCGGCCTGGCGCCCGACGCCGCCGACGACTCGGTGCGGGCCTTGGTACACCGGATAAAAGGTGGCGCCAAGATGATCCGCGTGCGCACCGTGGTGGCTCGCTGCGAAGCGGTGGAGCAGGCTGTGGCCAACGGGCAGCCCACACGCGAGCAGCAACAACTGCTGCAAGCCAGCCTGCAAACCCTGCTGGATGAACTGGGCAGCGCGCTCAGTGCAACTGCAGTGTCGAGGTGATCTCGTCGATAGCATCGACCACGTGACGTGAGCCTTGCTGAATCTCCATGATCACCGTGCCCGCCTCGTTTGCCAGGGCAACGCCATGGCCGGTGCGTTCAAGGCTCGACTGCATGCTGGACACTGCGATACCTGACAGTTCATGGTTCTGCCGCACCACATCGACAATTTCCAGGGTTGCCTGGCTGGTCCTGGCGGCCAGGTTGCGTACCTCGTCGGCCACCACGGCGAAACCGCGCCCATGCTCACCGGCACGCGCCGCTTCAATGGCAGCGTTCAAGGCCAGCAGGTTGGTCTGATCGGCAATGCCACGAATGGTCAGCACGATCTGGGCGATCTCATCCGACTGCTTGCTCACGGCGTCCAGGCTGCGCGCCGCCTGGTTCAGCTCCTGGGAGATGTGCTCGATGACCTGCACCGCCTGCTGTACCACCTCGGTGCCTTTGCGCGCGCATGCATCGGCCTGCACAGAACTGGCATGAGCAGCATCGGCCGCCCGCTGCTGGGTGTTGACCTGATGGGTGATGTCGCTGGCGAACTTCACGACTTTGTACAAGCGGCCCTTGCTGTCGAAAATGGGGTTGTAGGACGCCTCCAGAAACACGGTCTGGCCCGACTTGCTGACCCGCTCGAAGCGGTGGGAGTGGTACTCGCCGCGGTTCAACGATGCCCAGAACTCACGGTAAGCAGGGGATTCGCGTTCAGCCGGCAGGCAGAACAGGCCGTGATGCCTGCCCACCACCTCGTCCAGCGTGTAGCCCATGGTGTCGAGAAAGTTCTGGTTGGCCTGCATCACCCGGCCTGCCGGGGTGAACTCGATCACGGCCATCGACCGGCCTATGGCGTTCAGCCAACGTTCGCGCTCATGCTCCAGTGCTGCGCGCTGGCTGATGTCTGCGGCCACCTTGATCACGCTCACTACCTGTTGCTGCGCATCGAGCACGGGCATGTAGCTGGCCTCGAGCCAGACCTCACGGCCCTGCTTGTCGATACGCTCGAAGGTGCCGCTGACAGGCGTGCCCTGCCCCAGGTCATGCCACAACTGCCGATACTGCGCGCTGTCGGCGTAATCGGGCGCGCAGAACAACCGGTGGTGGCGACCGAGCAGCTCCTCGGCGTCATAGCCCATGGCGTGGCAAAAGCGCGGGTTGGCATCGATGATGATGCCGTCAGGGGTAAATTCGATCATTGCCATGCACTGGCTGATGGCGGCGAGTTTGGCCTTGGCATCGGCCAGTGCCTGGTGGCTGCGCTGGATTTCTTCCAGGTCGGACTTGCGATGGAAATCGAACATACCCCGGCCTCCTTTCCGCTCGGTGTTCAGAGCATAGATCGCCGTTTGCACCGCGTGAGGCCCATGCACCGCCATGGGCGTCAGGTGCTTTCGCGCACCATCAGCTCGAAGCCCAGGTCCTGCTGGCTTGGCGCCACCGCTTTGCCATCAAGCAGCGCCAGCAATACCTGGGCAGCGCTCCGACCAACGGCAGCTCTAGGGGTACGAATGGACGTGAGCCTGGGCACCATGTGCGCCGACGCCGGCAGGTCATTGAAGCCGACCATGGCCACCCGCTGGGGCACCTGCACGCCCTGGCGCAGCGCCTGCAGCACCGCGCCCTGCGCCAGGTCGTCGTTGCAGAAGAAGATACCGTCCACATCCGGCGCCTGCTCCAGCAACTGGCTGAACAGCTCGCCGCCCAGCGCGATGGAGGACGGCTCAGGCGTCAGCACCTCCCGTTCGGCTACGTGAAGGCCGGCCTCAGCCAGGGCCTGGCGAAAGCCTTCGGCGCGCTGCATCACCCGTGGGTCCAGTTGGGCCGCTATAAAGCCAAGCCGGGTGCGGCCGCGCTCAATGAGGTGGTGCGCTGCCGCCCGGCCAGCCTGTTGCTGCGAGAAACCGACGGACAATGCCTCCGATGTTTCGTCGAGCTCCATCATGTGCACGCAAGGTACCCCACTGGCCGCCAGCATCTGGCGGGCAGCCTCGCTGCGCTCGAAGCCTGTAAGCAACATGCCGCAGGGCTGGTAGGCCAGGTAGTTGCGGATCAGGTTTTCTTCTTCGGCCAGGTCGTAGTGGTAGTTGCCGATCAGCACCTCGAGCCCACGCGGGCGCATGACCTCGTGGATGGCCTCCAAAGTGTCGATGAACAGTTGGTTGGACAGCGACGGGATCAGCACCACCACCGACTGGCTGCGTGCCGACGCCAAAGCACGGGCAGCCGGGTTTGCCACATAACCCAGGCTGGCGGCAGCAGCAGCGACCTTGGCCGCCAGCTCTGGCGCCACGGTACTGACGCCACGCAGGGCACGGGATGCGGTAATCGGGGAAACCCCGGAAAGCCTGGCCACTTCTGCCAGGGTAGGACGGCCGGTGGTGCGGGAGCCAATGCGGGACATGATGTTGTAATTTTACTACTTGCAAGGAGTGGGAACGGCCTCTAAGGTAGCGCTGTCCCAGGAAGCAGGCAACGTGTCTTTGGCCATCGCGCCGCACGCGCTTGCAGATGGGCGTCCATACTGCGTTTGCACAAGACCAATAACACCGGGGAGGTGGCGTTTCGTCCTCGACGAGACAGCGCTATCTCACCCCGCAGGAGGTACTGATGAACTCTTCCCTGCCCGCCATTGTGGTAATGGGAGTGGCCGGCTGCGGCAAAAGCAGCATTGGCGCTGCTATCGCTGCCAGAAGCGGCGGCCGCCTGATCGAGGGCGACGCCTTCCACCCCGCCGACAATATTCGCAAGATGAGCGCCGGCATTGCGCTGGATGACGACGACCGCGCCGGCTGGCTGGTACGCCTGGGCCAGGAGCTGCAAGCCAGCGCCCTGGCAGGCGAGCGGCCCATCCTGACCTGCTCTGCGCTCAAACAGCGCTACCGCGAGACCTTGCGCGCAGCCATGCCGGGCCTGGTGTTCGTGTTTCTGGAGCTGTCCCCCGCCCAAGCGGAACAACGGGTACTGGCGCGCCCCGGGCACTTCATGCCCGCCAGCCTGATCGACAGCCAGTTCGCGGCGCTTGAGCCGCCCCACGGTGAGCCACGCACGCTGGCACTGGATGCCACCCAACCCATCGCCGCCCTGGCCGACGCCGTAGACACCTGGCTAAAGCGCTGCGGTGATCAGGTATTGGCGCAAAGCGCCTGACGCGGCGTTTGCCTGATCACCAGAGACAGCGCTACCCCACCCTCGCCATAGGGTCGATTCAACAACAGCATTGCCAAAACAACGATAAGACCGAGGCCTTCACATCATGTTCGGACTGGCTACTGATACCTTCCTGCTGCTCGACGCGCTGGTCACCATCGTCGGGCTGATCCTGCTCATCACCCACTTCAAGGTTCACCCCTTCGTTGCCCTTACCTTGGCCGCAGGCTTTCTGGGCCTGACCTCCGGCATGCCAGTGGCGAAGGTCATGAAGTCGTTCCAGGACGGCTTTGGCGGCGTATTGGGTTTCGTCGGCATTGTGCTGGCGCTGGGCACCATGCTCGGCAAGCTGATGGCCGACTCCGGGGGGGCTGACCAGATCGCCCAGACCCTCATCCGCGCCTTCGGCAAGAAGAACGTGCATTGGGCCATGATGTTCGCCGCGTTCCTGGTGGGCATCCCGCTGTTTTTCGAAATCGGCTTCGTGCTGCTGATACCGCTGGTATTCATCGTGGCGCGGCGCTCCGGGGTCTCGCTGATCAAGATCGGCATCCCGTTGCTGGCCGGCCTGTCCGTGGTGCACGGCCTGGTCCCGCCGCACCCGGGCCCGCTGCTGGCCATCGGCATCTTCCATGCTGACATCGGCAAGACCATCTTCTACGGCCTGATCGTAGCGCTGCCGACCGCCATCATCGCCGGCCCGCTGTTCGGCAACTTCATCTCCCGCTACATCCCGGGCCAGCCATCCCAGGAGCTGATGGACCAGATTGCCAAGGAATCCGACCAGGGCAACCTGCCCAGCTTCGGCGTGACCCTGATCACCGTGTTGCTGCCGGTGGTGCTGATGCTGCACAAAACCTTCGCCGACGTGGTACTGCCCGCCGAGCATATCGTGCGTCAGTGGATGGACCTGATCGGCCACCCCATTACCGCGCTGCTGGCGGCACTGTTGCTGGCTTTCTACACCTTCGGCTCGGCCCGCGGCTTCAACCGCCAGCAGATCATGAAGATGCTCGACCATAGCCTGGCGCCCACCGCAGCCATTGTGCTGATCGTGGGTGCCGGGGGCGGCTTCAAGCAGATGCTGGTGGATACCGGCGTGGGCAACGTGATCGGGCAGATGGCCGTGCAGGCCGAAATCTCCCCGATTCTACTGGCCTGGCTGGTGGCGGCGGTAATCCGTATCGCCACTGGCTCCGCCACGGTGGCAACCATCACCGGGGCCGGCATCGTCGCGCCGGTGATCGACCTGGTACCCGGGGTGAACCGTGAGCTGCTGGTATTGGCGACGGGCGCGGGCTCGCTGATCCTGTCGCATGTGAACGATGCGGGCTTCTGGTTGGTGAAGCAGTACTTCAACATGACAGTCGCAGAAACCTTCAAGACTTGGAGCATGATGGAGACCATTCTGTCGGTCGTCGGCATCATCTTCATCATGTTACTGTCGCTGGTGGTGTGACCGTTGATCGGGGTAATGGCACCTTGACGCCGTGGGCAGGGCCAAACCTTGCGTAACCGCCCTGCCCTAAGCCAAGGAGACTGCCATGACCCGTTCGAGCTTCCTGCTGGTCGCATTGCTGGCCTCGCCGTTGACGTTCGCCGCTGGCACCGGCCCCACCTATCCGGACGACCCGCACAGCCAAGCGCCAAAACCCGGCGTGGACAGCACCCTGAACCCGATTGAAAAGCCCGTGCCTACCGACACCGACCCCCGCCTGCAGGGTCATGACCCGGACAGCCCGCCTGCCATACAGAACGACAACCGCGACTTGCCGGGCATGGATGCCACCGGTTCGGAAGGTGCAGGCAAGAGCGGCCAGGGTGCTGCCAAACCCTGACAATGGGTTGCATCACGGTGAATGAGCCGGACCTATCATTCGCCGTGATAATAAAGTTCAGCCCGTTCGATTCGTGCCCTACGCGTAACACACTCACACTCCGCCCATTACTAATAGGTTGGCGGAGTTCTCCATGGAACCATCACTCAAATCCCTGCGCTTGCCCCTCACTGCCCTGGCAGTCGTGGTGGTCAGCGCATGCGGCCGTACCCCCGACACCGCGCAGGCTCCGGCTGCGCCGAAGGTCACCGTCGCCAAGGTGATCGAACAGCCGATCAACGAGTGGGATGAGTTCACCGGGCGCCTGGAAGCGCCGGAAACCGTCGAAATACGCCCTCGGGTATCGGGCCAGATCGACCAGGTGGCGTTCACCGAAGGCGCCCAGGTACGCAAGGGCGACCTGCTGTTCCAGATCGACCCACGGCCGTTCCAGGCCGAAGTACGGCGCCTGGAGGCCCAGGTTCAACAGGCCAAGGCCACTGCCATTCGCAGTGCCAACGAAGCCCGCCGTGGCGAACGGCTGCGTGACAGCAATGCCATCTCTGCGGAATTGGCCGAGTCGCGCAGCAGCGCGGCCGCCGAGGCACGCGCCGGGGTTGACGCCATCCAGGCGCAGCTTGACCTGGCCCGCCTCAACCTCAGCTTCACCCGCGTGACCGCGCCCATCAGTGGCCGGGTCAGCCGCGCTGAATTCACCGCCGGCAACATCGTTACTGCCGATGTCACACCGCTCACCAGTGTGGTTTCGACCGACAAGGTGTATGCCTACTTCGATGCCGACGAGCGCGTCTACCTCAAGTACACCCAGCTGGCCCGCGACGGCCAGCGCGGCCAGGCCACGCCGGTGTACCTGGGGCTGACCAACGAAAACGGCAACCCACACCTGGGCCAGATGAACTTCGTTGACAACCAGGTCAACCCGCGCACCGGCACCATCCGTGGCCGCGCCGTGTTCGACAACAAGGCCGGCGGCTTCACCCCGGGGCTGTACGCCCGGCTCAAGCTGGTGGGCAGTGCCCAGTACGATGCTGTGCTGATCAACGATGAAGCCGTGGGTACCGACCTTGGCAAGAAGTTCGTGCTGGTCATGGACAAGGACAACAAGGCAGCGTACCGCGCCGTCGAACTGGGGCCCAAGCTCGAAGGCCTGCGCATCGTGCGCAGTGGCCTGGGCAAGGATGACCGCATCGTGGTCAAGGGCCTGCAACGCGTACGCCCGGGCTCCCAGGTAAGGCCAGAGGAGACGCCGATGGCCAGCGAGCAGACGCTGGCTGCACTCGCCCAGCAGCGTCAGGCCCTGGAAGCCAGCAACCCCACGCCCAAGGTGGCAGGCAATAACGCTAAAGCTGCCAGTGCCCAAGCGCCGCGCGGTTAAGGGAACACACCGATGAACTTCTCAAAATTCTTCATCACCCGGCCTATCTTCGCCGCGGTGCTGTCGCTGGTACTGCTGATTGCCGGCTCGATTTCACTGTTCCAGCTGCCGATCAGCGAATACCCCGAAGTGGTGCCGCCCACGGTGGTAGTGCGCGCCAACTTCCCCGGTGCCAACCCCAAGGTCATCGGCGAAACCGTCGCGGCGCCGCTGGAGCAGGCTATCACCGGGGTGGAGAACATGCTGTACATGTCTTCCCAGTCCACCGCCGATGGCAAGCTGACGCTGACCATCACTTTCGCCTTGGGCACCGACCTGGACAACGCTCAGGTGCAAGTGCAGAACCGCGTGACCCGCACCCAGCCCAAGCTGCCAGAAGAAGTGACCCGCATCGGTATTACCGTGGACAAGGCGTCCCCGGACCTGACCATGGTGGTGCACCTGACCTCACCGGACAACCGCTACGACATGCTGTACCTGTCCAACTACGCCATCCTCAACATCAAGGACGAACTGGCGCGCCTGGGCGGTGTGGGCGACGTTCAGCTGTTCGGCATGGGTGACTACTCACTGCGCGTCTGGCTGGACCCGAACAAGACCGCCTCGCGCAACCTGACCGCCAGCGACGTGGTGGCCGCGATCCGTGAGCAGAACCGTCAGGTGGCGGCAGGCCAGCTGGGCGCACCGCCCGCACCGGGCTCCACCAGCTTCCAGCTGTCGATCAATACCCAGGGCCGGCTGGTCAACGAAGAAGAGTTCGAGAACATCATCATCCGCGCTGGCGCGGACGGTGAGATCACGCGCCTGAAGGACATCGCCCGGGTGGAGCTCGGTTCCAGCCAGTACGCCCTTCGCTCGCTGCTGAACAACCAGCCGGCGGTCGCCATCCCGATCTTCCAGCGCCCAGGCTCCAACGCCATCGACATCTCGGACGAGGTGCGGGCAAAGATGGCCGAACTGAAAAAAGACTTCCCCGAGGGCATGGACTACAGCATCGTCTACGACCCAACCGTCTTCGTCCGCGGCTCCATCGAGGCGGTGGTGCACACCCTGTTCGAAGCGCTGGTGCTGGTGGTACTGGTGGTGATCCTGTTCCTGCAGACCTGGCGCGCGTCGATCATCCCGCTGCTGGCAGTACCGGTTTCGCTGATTGGTACGTTTGCCGTCATGCACCTGTTCGGGTTTTCGCTCAACGCGTTGTCCCTATTCGGCCTGGTACTGGCGATCGGTATCGTGGTGGACGACGCCATCGTCGTGGTGGAGAACGTCGAGCGCAACATCGGCCTGGGCCTGAAACCGCTGGAGGCCACCCAGAAAGCCATGAGCGAGGTCACCGGCCCGATCATCGCCACCGCGCTGGTGCTGTGCGCAGTGTTCGTGCCTGCCGCCTTCATTTCGGGCCTCACCGGGCAGTTCTACAAACAGTTCGCGCTGACCATCGCCATTTCCACCGTGATCTCGGCGTTCAACTCCCTGACCCTGTCTCCGGCCCTGGCTGCGGTGCTGCTCAAGGAACATCATGCGCCCAGGGACCGCTTCTCGCGCCTGCTCGACAGGTTGCTGGGCAGCTGGCTGTTCGCGCCGTTCAACCGCTTCTTCGACCGTGCCAGCCACCGCTATGTGGGCGGCGTGCGCCGGGTGATCCGCTCCAGTGGCATTGCACTGTTCGTGTATGCCGGGCTGATGGGCCTGACCTACCTGGGCTTCTCGTCGACCCCGACGGGTTTCGTGCCCGCCCAGGACAAGCAATACCTGGTGGCCTTCGCCCAACTGCCAGACGCCGCCAGCTTGGACCGCACCGAAGCGGTCATCAAGCGCATGAGCGAAATCGCCCTCAAGCAACCCGGCGTGGCCGACTCGGTGGCCTTCCCTGGCCTGTCGATCAACGGTTTCACCAACAGCCCGAACAGCGGCATCGTGTTCACGCCGCTCAAGCCGTTTGACCAGCGCAAGGACCCAAGCCAGTCGGCTGCGGCCATCGCTGCTGCACTCAACGCCCAGTTCGCCGACATCCAGGACGCCTACATTGCCATCTTCCCGCCACCACCGGTACAAGGCCTGGGCACCATCGGCGGTTTCCGCCTGCAGATCGAAGACCGCGGCAACCTGGGTTATGAAGCACTGTATAAAGAAACCCAGAACATCATCGCCAAGAGCCACGATGTGCCAGAGCTGGCGGGCTTGTTCACCAGCTACCAGGTGAACGTGCCTCAGGTGGACGCGGCCATCGACCGGGAAAAGGCCAAGACCCATGGCGTGGCGATCACCGATATCTTCGACACCCTGCAGGTGTACCTGGGCTCGCTGTACACCAACGACTTCAACCGCTTCGGGCGCACCTACCAGGTGAACGTCCAGGCTGAACAGCAGTTCCGCCTGGATGCCGAGCAGATCGGCCAGCTTAAGGTGCGCAACAACCTGGGCGAAATGATCCCGCTGGCCACGTTCCTCAAGGTCAGTGATACGTCCGGGCCTGACCGGGTGATGCATTACAACGGTTTCATCACCGCCGAGATCAATGGCGCCGCTGCCCCCGGCTACAGCTCCGGTCAAGCCGAGGCGGCCATCGAAAAACTGCTCAAGCAGGAACTGCCCAACGGCATGACCTACGAATGGACCGACCTTACCTACCAACAAATCCTGTCGGGCAATACGGCGTTGTTTGTGTTCCCGCTGTGCGTGCTGCTGGCCTTCCTGGTGCTTGCCGCCCAGTACGAGAGCTGGAGCCTGCCATTGGCGGTGATCCTGATCGTGCCCATGACGCTGCTGTCGGCCATCACCGGGGTGATCGTGTCGGGCGGTGACAACAACATCTTCACCCAGATCGGCCTGATCGTACTGGTGGGCCTTGCCTGCAAGAACGCCATCCTGATCGTCGAGTTCGCCAAGGACGAACAGGCCAAGGGCCTCGACCCGCTGGCAGCCGTGCTCGAAGCATGCCGCCTGCGCCTGCGCCCGATCCTGATGACATCGATCGCCTTCATCATGGGTGTGGTGCCGCTGGTGTTCAGCTCCGGGGCCGGCTCGGAAATGCGCCACGCCATGGGTGTGGCAGTGTTCTCGGGGATGATCGGCGTGACGGTGTTCGGCCTGTTCCTCACCCCGGTGTTCTTCTTCCTGATCCGCCGTTTCGTCGAACGTCGCCAGGCCCGCAAGGCCCAGCACGCGCCTTCGCTGGAGAGCCACGCATGAACCTGCTCAAACCCTTGACCCCAAGCCTGTTGGTATTGGCCCTGGCAGCCTGCGCCGTGGGGCCGGACTACAACGCCCCGGCCACAGCCCCTGCGCAATTGGCGGGGGGCAGCCAGGCCCAGGGCTATGACCGCAGCCGCTTCGAAACCCTGTGGTGGAAGCAGTTCGACGACCCGGTGCTGAACCAGCTGGTTCAGGCTTCGTTGCAGGGCAACCGCGACTTGCGGGTAGCCTTTGCTCGGCTGAAGGCTGCGCGCTCGATTCGTGAGGACGCCGAGAACGACCCGTTCCCGGTGGTCACCAGCCGCGCCAGCAGCGAGGTTGGCAAGGGCCAGGTGCCTGGCCAGACGGAGCGCCGGGTCAACACCGAGCGCTATGACCTGGGCCTGGACATGGCGTGGGAACTTGACCTGTTCGGCCGCATCCAGCGTCAGATAGAAGCCAGCCAAGCGCAGGAAGACGCGGCGGCGGCAGACCTGCAACAGTTGCAGGTCAGCCTGATTGCCGAGCTGGTGGATGCCTACGGCCAGTTGCGCGGGGCACAACTGCGGGAAAAGATCGCCTTGGCCAACCTCAAGACGCAGCAGCAATCACGCACCATCACCGAAACCCTGCGCGATGCGGGGGTGGGCAACGAGCTGGATGTGGTGCGTGCCGATGCCCGCCTGGCCGGTGTGGAAGCCAGCGTACCGCAACTGCAGGCGCAACAGGCCCGGGCACGGCACCGTATTGCCACGCTGCTCGGCCAGCGCCCCGAAGCGCTCAGCGTTGACCTGGCGCCCAAGGCGCTGCCTGCCATCGCCAAGGCCCTGCCGGTGGGCGACCCCGGCGAGTTGCTGCGCCGGCGCCCGGATGTCCGCAGTGCCGAGCGCCAGTTGGCCGCTGCCACGGCCAACGTGGGCGTTGCCACCGCCGACCTGTTCCCGCGGGTCAGCCTCAGCGGGTTCCTGGGGTTCACTGCGGCCCGGGGCTCGCAGATCGGCTCGTCGGCGGCCAACGCCTGGGCGCTTGGGCCCAGCATCACCTGGGCCGCGTTCGACCTGGGCAGCGTGCGTGCGCGGCTGCGGGGTGCCAAGGCCGACGCCGAGGGTGCCTTGGCCAACTATGAGCAACAGGTGTTGCTGGCCCTTGAAGAGTCGGCCAACGCCTTCAGCGATTACGACAAGACCCAGCAGCGGCTGCTGTCGCTGATGCGTCAGAGCGACGCCAGCCGCAAGGCTGCGGAACTGGCCTCGATCCGTTACCGCGAAGGCACGGTGGACTACCTGGTCTTGCTCGATGCCGAGCGCGAACGGCTGAGCGCGGAAGATGCCCAGGCGCTGGGTGAAATCGACCTGTACCGCGGCATTGTCTCCATCTACAAGGCCCTGGGTGGCGGCTGGCAACCTGAAACGCTCGCCAGCGCACACTGAGGTCCCTGTTCCAGGCTCCTTTGGTTGGCTCGTCCAGCCAGCGTTTGCCCCGCCGGCTCGTGCCGGCGGGGCTTTTTTTATGCTGGGTGTAACGCGAGTGTCCGTTGCGACGGGGTCTGCGGCGATTTGATTGAGCGCCGCTCGCGCGGCGCATCGCGAGCTGCGCTCGCTCCTACAGTGTTGCGTGCGCACCCAATGCCGAATGGCTCCTGTTCTCGGGACGCGGTTGCATTTCCCAATCTGCTGGCCCAAGCTCTGCCCTTCCGCCGCTACGGACCGTCCGATGCCCAGACGCAACCGCTACCTGATCGCCCTGCTGCTGCTGATCGTGGTGGTGGCTTCGTTCGGCTACCTGTGGCGCGACGTGAAGCCTGCGCAACCCTCGCTGCCGGCTCACAGCTATGTGAAAGCCCTGCGCCAGGCTCATGACGGGCAACCGGGGGCGGCACGTGTGCTGTATCAGCAACTGCAACGGGACGACCTGCAGCCCATCCGCCGCGCCGCACTCTATACCGAGCTGCCCAATTATCCGTCGCCGCAGGCGCTGAAACTTGCCCGCACAGACCTGGAGCATGAAGAACCGATGGTGCGGCGGGCAGCCATCGCGGGTATCCGCCGGCTGTTGCCCGCCGCACAGCGTAGCCTGGTGCTCGGCCCGCTGCTGGAGGACGGCGATCAAAGCGTCCGCTTCGCCGCAGTGGATGCGTTGGTAGGCCTCGACCCCGATGCCATTGGCCTGTACTTCGGCCCATTGCAAAAGGCCGTGGCGCAATACCAGCAGGTACTGGAGCAACAACCGGAAGATGTCGATGCCCAAGTGCACCTGGCACGGCTTTACCTGCACGAGGCGGACTACGCCCAGGCGAGCAAAGCCATCGACCGCGCGCTGGCCGCCGCCCCCAATGACCTCGACGCCCTGGCTACCCAGGTCCGCCTGCTGGAGCGCCAAGGGCAGCACGACGCCTCACGCCAGGTGCTGGGTAAGGCATTGGCCCTGAGGCCTGACTCAGCCTTCCTGCAGCACGAGCTTGGCCTCTGGCTGATCCGTCACGACCAACGTGAATACGCCCTGCTGGCCCTGTCCCGCGCCGTGGAGCTGGATGCGGACGATGCCGACTACCGCTATACACTCGCCGTGACCCTGCACGACCTGGAGCAACATGATGCGGCGCAAAAGCAACTGGAGGCCGTACTCACCCGTGAGCCGGCTAACCGCCGCGCCCGCGTGCTGCTGATCAAGTACTGGAAAGAATCAGGGCAATTGCAAAATGTGCAGGTGTTACTGGCCGAGCTGGAGCGGCAGAACCCTGACGACCCGTTCTTGCAACAGGGGCTATAGCAATCCGACTGTTTTGTTGAACCCTCCCTCTGGCACAAGGTCGAGAGCATATCGGGCTGCCATTTCAGGAGAGCCATCTTGGCCAGTACACCGGCGCTAGAACATCGTGCCTTGATACTGGCACCCCAGCCTGTGGCTGCGGAAACTTCACGCTTGCTCGCCTCGGCCGGTATCGACAGCCTGTGCGCAGTGGACCTGGCGAATTTGCACGCCTGCCTTGCTGAAGGGGCTGGCTTGGCAATCATTGCCGAGCAGGCGTTTGTGCAGGGGCCTTGCCTGCCGCTGCAAGCATTCATTGATGAACAACCGTGCTGGTCAGACCTGCCAATCGTCCTGGTGCTAGAGAACCAGGCGTCGTTGGGCGGGCAACCCAACCATCCTACGGGCAACCTCATCCCGCTGATTTCGCCCTTCGCAGAAGCCCAACTGCTGCAAGTCACGCAGTCTGCGTTGCGTCACCGCAAAAAGCAGTACAGCGCGCGGGACCAATTACGCGCCTTGCAGCTGCGGCTCGACACCCAGGATGCACTTGCACCCGAGGCCACATCTAGCAGCGACTTCGCGCGCCATCAGGCGCGCAAGATGGAAGCCATCGGCCAACTGGCAGGCGGCGTCGCCCATGATTTCAACAACCTGCTCACCAGCATAGGCGGCAGTTTCGAGTTGATTGACCGCCGTTTGAAGCAAGATCGCCGTGAGGGCCTGGGCGATGTGGTGAAGATGGGCCGCGACGCGGTAACGCGCGCGGCCCGCCTTACCCACCGTCTGCTGGCATTTTCTTCGCGGCAGTCTTTGCACAGCCAGCGTGTTGATTTGCAGGACATGCTCCAGCACCAGCCCCGGAATGTGAGCACGCCGCCGGCTGTGACGCTGTTCACCGATGTACCCGACGACCTTTGGCCGGTCGAAGTGGATGGCCAGCAGCTGCAGGAAGCCCTCGACAATCTGCTGCTCAACGCCTGTGAGGCCATGCCCAGTGGGGGCCGGCTGCGCATCGAGGCGAGCAACCAGCATGTCCAGGCCAGCCAGTTTTCTCCCGGCATCCTCAGCACGGGCGACTATGTTCACCTTCGCATCATCGACGATGGCCAGGGTATGGCCCAAAGCACGTTGGAACATGCCTTCGAACCTTTTTTCAGTACTAAGGCCATCGGCCAGGGCATTGGGCTGGGTTTATCAATGGTGTACGGCTTCAGCAAGCAGTCCCACGGCCACGCAACGCTGCGCAGCCGGGTTGGGCACGGTACCGAGGTAGGCCTCTACCTGCCCCGTTACCTCGAGCGTGATCCTGGCCATGCAGAATCGGCGCAGTCTCTGCAACCCAGTGGTGGCTACCATGTGCTGGTGGTCGAAGATGACCCGGATGTTCGCCAGCTGTTATGCCAGGCGCTGGAGGACGAGGGGTTCTCTTGCTGCACCGCCAGCAACGCCGCTGAGGGGCTGAGCCGCTTGCGCTCGGGGGAACCCGTGGACCTGTTGATCACCGATGTGGGTTTGCCCGGCATGAACGGCCGGCAGTTGGCGGAGATCGCGCGTAGTACGGACCCGCAACTGCCCGTGCTGTTCATCACAGGCTATGCAGAAACGGCAATGGCTCGTGAAGGGTTCCTAGGCCCAGGGATGCACCTGATTGGCAAGCCCTTCGAGTTGCAACAGCTGCAAGCCTACGTGATACAGATTCTCGGAAGGCCCTGAGCGCCCTCAGATATCAAGCATTCCAAGGGCCTTATCAGCGAGTTCAGCCAGCATGAACGGCTTGTTCATCAGTGCGGTACCTGGCTGCTCGAGAAACTCCGGCTCTACCTGCTGTTGGGCGTAGCCGGTGATAAACAGGATTTTCTGCTGTGGCAGCTCCATCCGTATCGCCTTGGCCACCTGCCTGCCACTGAAGCCGCCAGGCAAACCGATATCGGTGATCACCAGGTCAAACACATCGCCCTGATGAAATCGCTCCAGTGCCGTATTGGCGTCGGGCACGTCCGTTACCTCGAAACCACGCTCGGTCAGGTACTCGCGCATCACTGCACGCAGGTTCAGTTCATCATCGACAAGCAATACCCGCTCGCCGCTGGCCCTGCTCACCGAACGGCCCAGATGCGGTTGCTCCTGAGCAATGGCATGCAGACTCCGCGGGAACAGCATGCAAACCTTGGTGCCCTCGTTCACCGATGACTCGATCCAGGCATACCCTCCGGATTGACGGACAAAACCGTACACCATGGACAAACCGAGCCCAGACCCACGTCCCATAGGCTTGGTGGTGAAAAACGGCTCGAAAGCCCTGGCCACATCTCGCGCCGGCATGCCGTGCCCGGTGTCCTCGATGTGCAACGCCACATAATCACCGGGTGGCACCCCGGTTTCGTCGGGGAACCACGCCGTCAGCCGCTCATTGACGGTACGCACCGTAACGCTGCCACGGCCGAGGCAGGCTTCACGGGCATTGGCACAGAGGTTGATCAAGGCGTTTTCGAATTGGGGAACGTCAATGTTCACCGCCCACGGTGCGACATCCAACTGCCATTTCAGGCCTATCTCCGCGCCCAGGGTGCTCGCCAGCAGCGGTTCACTCTGGCGCAATTGGCGGTTGAAATAAATGGGTTTGGGGGCCAGCGGCCGCTCGCGGGAGAAGGCCAGCAGGCGGTGGGTCAACTCCATTGCTCGCTGCACCGAATCACGCGCCACCCTGACGTAGTCGTCGACCCGCTCAAGGCGTCTCTCGTTCAGCCGGCTCTGCAACAGTTCGAGGCTACCGCCGATACCTGCCAGCAGGTTGTTCATTTCATTACCCATACCACCCGCCAACTGGCCGACCACCTCCATGCGTTCGTTATTGCGTAACAAAGCTTCGGACTGGCGCATCGCGAGTTCGTGGTGCTCGGTAATGTCCTGCCCCACCACGGTCATCAAGCCTGCCTCAAAACGCGCGCGCCAGGTAAACCAGTGATAGTGGCCATCGCAGTGACGCAAGCGGGTCTCCACCTGGTCCGCATGCCTGTGCTGAAGCAGGCCGTCTACTGCCAGCTGCACCTCGGCGCGGTCGGCTGGGTGAACCAGCTCCAGGATCGGCATGCCTAGGACGTGTTCCTGGGCCCAGCCAAGGATCCGGAACCAGGTCGGGTTGGCGCCATGCAATTTGAGATCAGGGGTCAGGGTCATCATGGCATCGTGCGACAGTTGCCATATCTGTTCGCGCTCGGCCGCGTGGCGCTGGACGTCGCGCTCAAAACCCTCTGCAAGCCTGCGCCAGTGATCGCGCGCTTCGATGCTGGCCGTGGTTTCGACCACCGTATGCAAAAAGCCAGCAATCTCCCCGCGCTCATCATGCAAGGGTGTGTACCCGAACGTGCACCAGGTTTGTTCGGCACATTCCCCACAGTTGATGCGCACGGGCGGGTCTTCGACAAAGCTGCTGCGCCCGTTGAGTACGTCGAATACCCAAGGGCCTACGGCGTCCCACACATCAGCCCACACTGCGTCGAACGCCTTGCCCTGGGCGTCAACGGTTGGCCTCAGGGCGCGGTAGCCATCGTTGGGGACAACCGTCATGTCTGGCCCCCACACCACTGCACAGGGAAACGGGGACAAATGCGCCATGTCCACGGCAATGCGCAGCGACGCCGACCAGCGTGGGAGTGGCCCCAGAGAAGTGCGCGACCAATCGAACTGAGTAATCGACACCTGTGCCAGAGCGGCCGGGGCAGCGCGCTGAGCCTGCTGTACCGGGTGCGCCGCAGCCGCCCGCGGCTTGTCTTTTGCAACCACTGTCATCACTCCACTGGGTGGGCCGAAGGCATCCACGGCGCCAAGTGCGCGCAAGGGCTCGTTTGCCTGCAGTACTGACGTTAGCACAGCGTGGCCCCACCCTCCTTCAAAGGCTGTGACCCGGCCACCGGCCAGCGCACATCGCCAGCGAGAATTGACGCACGTACCGGGGATAGATCACAACCGAACACTCACCACTTTCCCCTGAGCTGTAGGCGGCTGCCCTACAGCCTGTACGCCCATGAACACTTAGGCTCGACGTTTGGCTGCTCATGTCGATCAGCAACAAGCCAGGGGCCCACCTCACCATGCACAGAATCATGAACGCCGGGCGCAGCATGCTGGAACTCGTGCTGTTGATGGCCGTAGGCCTGGTGCCTGTCTTTTCGGGCCTGTTGGTAATGATCTACCAAGTAGAGGTAAAACTTGCGGAGAATGCCGCCATCTCCGTGCAAGAGGCGGTTTTCAGCGTTGACCAGGCACTGGACCGCGTGCATGAGGTCGCGGCAAGGGCCCTGCCACTGGCTGGGCAAACCTGCGAACAGGCCAAAGAGGCGTTGCTGGACCAAGTCGCAAGCCGGTCCATGCTGAGGTCACTGACACTGGTCAGTGATGGCCAGGCCTACTGCAGTACCACGTCCGATCCACTCAGTGTGCTGTCTACCCTCGCCTCACCTGGGCGGCTGGTGACGCTTTCCAGCACGTTGCAGGATCGCAACGATCACCTTTTGGTGAACCTGTACCTGCCGCAGGGTCGCCATGGCGTTGTCGCCACTGTCTATACCACACAACTGCGAACTGAATTGAGCGCGTTTCAGGACGGCCTGACGCTGATGCTGGATTTCAATGAGCATTACCTGTGGAGCAATGGCGACAGCCTGAGCGGCATGCGCCCATCGCTCAGCGAGTTCAACCGTCAGGCTGATTCGGCCCAATACGAGTACCGGGTTGTCGGGGGCTACGCAGCGGGCTACACCGCGCGCGAGATCCGCGAATCGATGCTCAACATTCTTCCCTCGCTGATGCTGGTTGGGCTCATGACCGGCGCCGTGATTTACTTCGCGCTTGGCCGGGTTCGGAGCAGAACGCTGGAAGCCCCGGAGGGCCACCACTAAGCGCCCAGCCCCGGCCTTGGTCAATCAGTGCTCAATACACCCCGGCGCACTTGATCACGCTCGATGGACTCGAACAGTGCCTTGAAGTTGCCCTCACCGAAGCCGTCGTCACCCTTGCGCTGGATAAACTCGAAAAACACCGGGCCCAGCAACGTTTCGGAGAAAATCTGCAGCAGCAGGCGCTTGTCGCCGGACTGTGCGGCCCCATCGAGCAGAATACCGCGCGCCTGCAACTGATCCACCGGTTCACCATGCCCAGGCAGGCGCTCTTGCAGCATTTCGTAGTAAGTCTGCGGAGGGGCTGTCATGAAGCGCATGCCGAAGCTTTTCAAGGCATCCCATGTTTTGAGCAGGTCGTCGGTGAGGAACGCGACATGCTGGATGCCTTCACCGTTGAATTGCATCAGGAACTCTTCAATCTGCCCGGCGCCCTTGGATGATTCCTCGTTGAGCGGAATGCGGATCATGCCATCCGGCGCTGTCATCGCGCGGGATGTCAGGCCGGTGTATTCGCCCTTGATGTCGAAGTAGCGAATTTCGCGGAAGTTGAACAGCTTCTCGTAGAAGCCTGCCCAATAGGCCATGCGACCACGGTAAACGTTGTGGGTCAGGTGGTCGATGATCTTCAGGCCCGCCCCCGCAGGGTGGCGGTCTACCCCTTCGATGAAGTTGAAATCGATGTCATAGATCGAGCTGCCTTCTTCGAAACGATCGATCAGGTACAACGGCGCCCCGCCAATGCCTTTGATGGCAGGCAGGCGCAGCTCCATGGGGCCGGTTTCGATTTCGACCGGTTGCGCACCCAGTTCCAGCGCGCGGGCATAGGCCTGGTGAGCATTGCGAACTCGAAACGCCATGCCACACACCGAAGGGCCATGCTCAGCGGCAAAATACGATGCAACACTCTTGGGCTCATTATTCAAAATCAGATTGATGTCGCCCTGGCGGTACAGGTGCACATCCTTGGAGCGGTGGGTCGCGACCTTGGTAAAGCCCAGCATCTGGAAAACCGGCTCTAGCAGGCCGGGGGTCGGGGATGCCAGTTCGATGAACTCAAAGCCCATCAGGCCCATCGGGTTTTCGAAAATATCAGCCATGTTCGTGTCCTCATCTGCAGCGAAAATTATGAATTTCCAATGATTTTGAGGGAAAACGGCGGCGAGCACGGGATGCCCCGTACGCTGCGGGCGAGAAAATCACCGATGATCAATCTGAACCCATGGTCTGACATAGCGACGCATTCCGGGGGGCTTGGTCCTTCCCGAATGGAAGGACTTATTGTTCTTTTCGTAAATCGATTCTACACAGCGTAAAATCTTTTGTCGCCATCTGGTTCCTCAGCCAGGCAGACCAAGGCTATGCTCTTGAGACTGCCGCGCGGATAGGCCAGAGCATGCCCCTCACCCGAAAAACCCGGCCAGGCTTCGGCTGGCGTTCGTTGTTACCTTGGTTCGTAGGGGCGTTGCCGGCCTTGTGCGGGTTCGCGGTGATGAGCTGGCAGGTCGAGCGCGAGATGCAGGCCAGCAGCCAAGCCACCACTCAACAGGCCATGGTGCACATCGAGCGTATCCTCGACAGCCTGTCGAGCGCTGCCCATACCCTTCTCCCCCTGGCCAGCACCCCGTGTTCCCAAGCGCAGTTGCGCTTGCGCGCCGAAGTGACCCGCAACGCTTACGTGCGCTCCACCAACCTGTTCCACTACAACCGGCTGTATTGCACGTCATTGCTCGGGGACTACGACGAACGCGTCAACCCTGACGATTACGCCGACGGCCAATTGTGGCTGATGACCGGCAATTCGGTAACGCCCGACCATCCGTTGCTGCTATACCGCGCAAGCGAAGGTGACCGAGGCGTCATCAGCACCGTCGATGGTGAGCACCTGCTGACGGTGTTGCGCCTGATTGGCCCGGACCAGGCCCTGATCCTGCGCGTGGGCGATGCGTGGATGGGCCAGGACGGCGCAGTCCACCGGGGCGCCCCTGCACCTGCGGCCAAGGCCTACGTGGTGCAGGGCTCGGCTCGCTACCCGTTCAGCGTGGCAGGGGGTTACCCCGCCGATCAACAGGGCCGGCTGTTGCGCAGCCACTACCTGGCCCTGCTCGGGCTGCTGGTGGTGTTTGGCGTAGGTGCCGGCCTTGCCTGCCACTGGCAGATCCGCAGGGCCAACTCACCACGGGCCGAACTGCGCAGGGCGCTGCAGGCCGATGAGTTCGTGCCCTACTTCCAGCCAGTGGTACGCCGAGGGGACTACCGATGGGCCGGTGTTGAAGTGCTCATGCGCTGGAACCACCCGCAGGAGGGGCTGGTAAGCCCTGACCTGTTCATTCCCTATGCCGAACACAGTGGCCAGATCGTGGCCATGACCCGGGCGCTGATGATGCACACGGCGCAAGGCCTGGCCCCTTATGCCGGGCTCATGGAAGACGGCTTCCATATCGGCGTGAACATCACCGCCGATCACTGCCGCGACCTTGGCCTGGTGGAGGACTGCCGCACATTCCTGCAACATTTTCCGCCTGGTCGAGTGACCCTGACGCTGGAGCTGACCGAGCGCAAGCTGATCGAGCCTACCCCCGCCACCCTGGAACTGTTCGAGAAGCTGCACGACATGGGCGTGATGATTGCCCTGGATGACTTCGGCACCGGCCAGTCCAGCCTCAACTACCTGCGCCAATTCAAAGTCGACTACCTGAAGATCGACCGCAGCTTCGTGGCGTTGATCGGCGCTGACGCACTGTCGGTTCACATTCTTGACAGCATCATCGAGCTCTCGGCCAAGCTGGGGCTAGGTCTCGTGGCCGAAGGGGTGGAAACCCCCGCGCAGCGGGACTATCTGGCGCGCCATGGCGCGCACTTTCAGCAAGGCTACCTGTTCGCCAGGCCCATGCCCGCCGACCAGTTTCTGGAAGCCCTGGCCGCACAACCTGGCCCCACCCGGTTGCCGCAAGGCGCGGCCCCTGAGATCATGCGCGGCTGATTCCACCGCTCCTATCCTGTATTCGAGGCACTCGTGTCAAAAGGAATTGTTTCATCGGTCATGGCATCCTGCTTGTTTGCCGTGATGTACTTCTATACGTCCCTGCTCAAGCCGTTGGATGGCGAAGAGATCTTCGGCTGGCGCACCCTGTTGACGCTGCCATGCCTTACCCTGTTCATGCTGATTTCCCGCGACTGGGCCAGGGTGGGCGAGTTGCTCGGCCGCGTGCGGCGTACACCTGTGTTGCTGCTGGGCATGCTGGGCACGTCCTGGCTGATGGGCGTGCAGCTATGGTTGTTTCTCTGGGCACCGCTGCACGGGCGCAGCCTGGAGGTGTCGATGGGTTACTTCATGCTGCCGCTGGCCATGGTCCTGACGGGGCGCATGGTGTACGGCGAACAACTGTCGCGGCTGCAAAAAATAGCGGTGGGCTGCGCCGCGCTCGGCGTGGTACACGAGTTCTACCAGCACGGCAGTTTTGCCTGGGAAACCCTGGTTGTAGTCATCGGCTACCCCATCTACTTCGTGCTGCGCCGCCGCTGCCGTACAGACCACCTGGGTGGGCTGTGGTGCGACATGTGCCTGCTGCTGCCCTGGGCGCTGTACTTCGTTGCCCAGGGGCCGCTGTCCAGTGCCGACCTGCAGGCTCACCCCGGCCTGTACCTGCTCATTCCGGTACTTGGGGCGATCAGCGCCTCGGCCCTGATCGCCTACGTACTGGCCAGCCGGCTACTGCCCTTCAGCCTGTTCGGCCTGCTCAGCTACGTCGAGCCCGTGTTGCTGGTGGGCGTAGCCTTGCTGCTGGGTGAAACCATCGGCCCGGACCAGTGGCTCACCTACCTGCCCATCTGGGCGGCGGTGCTGGTGCTGGTGCTTGAAGGCTTCAAGCACCTGATGCGTCAGCGTCGTCGCTCGGTATGAGCCGTACCTGACGTACCCGCCGTTCTTCCACGGCTTCGACCACCAGCGTCCAGCCGTTCCATGCCAGGCGGTCGCCGACCATGGGCAGGCGGTCCAGCAAGCTCATGACCAGCCCCGCCAAGGTCTGGTAGTCCTCGGTGGCCCGGGCGCTGAAGCCGGTGCGGGCGTGGACCTGGCTGAGGTTCATTGCACCGCTGATCACAAACCCCTGCCCGTCCTGGACAAAGCCCGGGCCTTCGACCTCGCTGGCGTCCGGCAACTCGCCGGCGATGGATTCGAGGATATCGGTCATGGTCAGCAGGCCGGTGAAGTCACCGAACTCGTTGACCACGAACGCGATGTGAGTGGACTTGCCACGCATCTGCTCCAGCGCGTTGAGGATGCTGAAGCTCTCCAGCAGGTTCAACGGCGCCCGCACCAGCCCTTCCAGGTCCGGCTGGCTACCAGACAGCAACTCTTTGAGCAGCTCCTTCTTGTGCACAAAGCCCAGCGGTTCGTCCACCCGGCCATCGCGGATCAACGGCAGGCGCGAGTAAGGCGAATGGACCAACGCGCGGGTAATGGCGTCAGCCGGCTGGGCAAGGTCGAGCAGGTCGACTTCGGCACGTGCCGTCATCACCGTGCGAATGGGGCGTTCGGCCAGGTTCAGTACCCCGCTGATCATCACTCGCTCGCGACGGTCGAACAGCACCTGCTCCTCGCCGCCCTCGACCAGGTCGGCGATTTCCTCACCCACTTCGTCCGCTTCCACGCGGCGCCCGCCCAACAGGCGCAGCACGGCGTGCGCGGTACGCTCCCGCAGCGGCCGGTGCTGTTGCAGGCTGCGCTTGCGGCGGGCCCGGGCCAACTGGTTGAACAGCTCGATCAGGATCGAGAAGCCAATGGCCGCGTACAGGTAGCCTTTGGGGATATGGAACCCCAGGCCCTCGGCGGTCAGGCTGAAACCGATCATCATCAGGAAGCCCAGGCACAGCATGATCACCGTGGGGTGGGCGTTGACGAAGCGGGTCAGCGGCTTGCTGGCGACGATCATGATGCCGATCGAGAAGATCACCGCGATCATCATCACCGACAGGTGTTCCACCATACCCACCGCCGTGATCACAGCATCGAGCGAGAACACCGCATCGAGCACCACGATCTGCGCGACGATCGGCCAGAAAGCCGCATGCCGGGCTGCGCCGCTGGCCTGGGTCACATGGCCCTCCAGCCGCTCGTGCAGTTCCATGGTGGCCTTGAACAACAGGAACACACCACCGAACAGCATGATCAGGTCACGTCCCGAGAAGCTCTTGTCGAACACCTCGAACAACGGCGCTGTCAGGGTGACCATCCAGGAAATACTGGCCAGCAGGCCCAGGCGCATGATCAGGGCCAGGCTCAGGCCAATGACCCGCGCGCGGTCGCGCTGATGAGGGGGCAGCTTGTCTGCCAGGATGGCAATGAACACCAGATTATCGATACCCAGTACCAGTTCAAGCACGATAAGCGTCAGCAGGCCTAGCCAGGCCGTGGGATCGGCAAGCCATTCCATTAGCGGATACTCACGTGGGAAGGGGCAACAGGAGAGGTAAAGCAGGGCCAGGAAGGCCGGAGACGGTGGGGCGCCACGAAGGTGCTCATTGATGACCTGGATAACAATTAGGGAAAATAATCCTACAAGCACAGCAGGTTTTTCAGTTAGCGCAAAACTATTACAAACCTTTAGCAACTGATGCCAAGGCCGGCTCCCGCTCTACGAGCGAAGAGCACTTCCATTCAATACTGGCAACGTCCTATCCCTGAACATTCACCCAGCATTCAACCACAGGGATAGCATTCATGAGCGTTGCAGTTTCGATGGCCGCCTTTGCGCTGGCCGCTTCTATTTCACCCGGCCCCGTCAATGTCGTGGCCCTGGGCAGCGGCGCCCGCCATGGGCTCCGAGCCAGCCTCGGGCATGTCACCGGCGCCACCCTTGGGTTTTGCCTATTGCTGGTATTGGTAGGCTGTGGGGTCCACCAGCTACTGACCCGTGTGCCGGCTGCAGCCGGGTTGCTCCATGCAGGCGGTGTGGTGTTTCTGCTGTACCTGGCGTGGAAACTGGCCATGGACGATGGAAATTTGGGGGATGACCACATCGGGCGGCCACCTTCGGCCTGGCACGGGGCAGCGATGCAGTGGCTCAACCCCAAGGCCTGGCTGGCGGCGGTCGCTGGCGTAGGCGCCTACACTGGCGGCGAACAACAATTGCTGTGGCTCTTCACCTGGATTTACGGGCCTATCTGTTTCGTTTCAGTGGCCGCGTGGGCCTGGGCTGGCAGCCTTATTCGCCAGCGGCTTGAAACGCCAGGCCATCTGCGCGTGCTCAACCGCACCTTGGCGGCATTGCTGGTGGTCAGTGCGCTCTACCTGCTCAGGTAGCTACAGCGCCCTTTTGATAATGCCCCGGTGTGGCAGCCAAGTGCTGTTTGAAGGCACGCTGCAGGTGCGCCTGGTCGGCAAAGCCAGAGGCGTGGGCCGCCTCGGCGATTGCCCAACCCTCGCGCAGGTACGACCGCGCCAGTTGCACGCGCTGGTCCAGCAGGTAGCCATGCGGCGTCAGACCAAAGCGCTGGCGGAACGCGCGGATCAGGTGCGCCCGCGACAAGCCGCAAGCTGCGCCAATGTCGGCAAGGCTTAGAAGATCTCCACGGTGCGCACGGATGAATGCCGCTGCCAGTTCCAAACGGGGGTGCGCCTTGCCGGCTTGGGGAGCGGCTGCGCCGAGAAAGCCGGGTAAGGCTGCAAAGAACGTAGCGAGGCGACGCTCACGGTCAGTGATCATTGGGTCGAACAGTTCTGCAAATACTTCCATCAACCTTTGGTACAGGGCAGGCGAATAGCTCAAAGCCTGGGCCGGCAAATGGAACCCGCAGCGCTCAAGCCAGGACATGTCGAGGTACATCATCAGGTAGGACCAACCCTGCCCGGCGACAGGGTTGCAGGTATGCACCACGCCGGGGTTTATCAAGACGGTAGTGCCCGCCTGAACATCCCAACGATCATCACCGCTCACATAAGTACTGCGACCTCCAGTGATCACGCCGAGCGAAAAACTCTCGTGGGAATGGGCTGCATGGCAGATCTGGCGCCCGTCACCTACCACACGAGCTTCCACGAACGGCAATCGTGAATCTCGCCAGAACCTCGATACCTCAATCATCTCTGCCCCGCCCAGTGCCAAACGCTGCCGCGATACTACACCCTGCGCGCCTGATACAGGTCGAGCGTGCGCTCGACTTCATCGATGTCAATAGTGAACCCGTCTCCATCAGGTGTACCCACTACAAAACTGAAATACTGATGATCACGGTCGGTCAGGTACTTGTAGTAGCTGACAAAACGGTTCGGCGGCTGCAAGGCCAGCACGCAACCGCCGGCCTGCAATACATTCACGCCGTGAACCAACTGGCTGCCTTCCACGCCGATGACCACTTGCGCACCTGCGCACGCGGCGACGATACCTGGCACGTCGCATTGCAGCGGGTTGACGATACGAAAACCGCGAGTGGCGCGCAGGTGCTCGGCGATTTCCAGTTCGTTGCGCAACATCCGCCGTTCGCCATCACCACCCCTGAGCAGAAAAACCCCAGGGTGTGGCGTGTGCGGCACGTGGGCGAGCAGTTTGTCGCCCATGGCGCGGTAACGGGCGTGGCGGTTGCGGTTGTTGCTCTGGTCGTCGAACAGCACCAGTTCGCGGAAAAACGCGCTGCGCAAGCGGGCAGGCTGCATGCCCAGCCAGTGTTCGTACGCCAACGTCTGGGTGAACAGGGGGTAGCGGGTGGACGGCGCGGTGGTCACCGGTACGCCTTCATCGCAAGCCAGGGCATAGGTGGGGCAATCCTCCATCAACCAGGTGCCGAACCAGGTGTTGCCATTTTGCGTGCAGTAGATGGCTGCCCGGTCCAGTTCATGCTCTACCCTGATAGTGGGAAACGTCGAGGGCTTGAGTGACAGCCAGTGGCTGGCCCGGCCTTTGTATAACGCCCCGTCCACCAGCCAGACATCTTTCAACAAATAGCCACGGGTTGGCCCATGCTCTGTTTCGATGCCGCCCTGCATGGTCCTGGCCGGGTGCACATAGGGGTAGAAACGCTTGCCTTCCCAGCCGGTCACCCGTTCAAGCTGGCCGGGCAAAAACAGCGCCGGTGGCGACACGGTTGTTTCAGCCGGTGCGATGTCCCAGCGTTTCGCGGCAACCGCCTTGATATCCAGGGGCTGCGCTTGGCTCAACCGTTTGCGCGCCATGTGCCGGTAGGCAGCCAGAGTCCAACCGGCATGCCGGGTTACCGGCACTGCATCGTGCTGCGAGAGGTCGCTTGCCATGAAGCATCTCCGAAGCGGAACAGTTCAGGAACCGCCGCAGCACCCAGATTCATTGTGCTGCCTAGTGGCGTGAGTTCAATTACACAGCACCCTTTGCATCTCAGGGCTGCTTTGCAGATTGGCATAACGGTTCTGCAGGGCCTGCTCCAGGCCCTGTACCGCTTCTTCGCGGCCATACAGGTAAATCTTGTGCAGGCCGCCGAACACCATCTCGTGGTAGCGGCTGGCAACCTGCTCGGCGCTGGCGCCAGTGGGCAGGCCCAGGTGCAGGGTCAACTTGTTCCCCTCCACCGCGAACAGGGGCGTTTCCCACAGGAAGTCTGCGGTACCCTTTTTGGGCAGACGTACAAACAGGTAGGCATGGTTGCCCAACGAATCGATATCACCGCCACGACGGCGCTTCCACTTCAACAACCCGTCGTCTGGTCGCGCGAGGCACAGGCCGATGTCGTAATAATCGAAGCCCTGGGCCAACGCCCATTCAAGGGCCATGAAGGTGGTGATCGAGTTCACTTCGCGCAACCGCTTGGCGTCGGAGAAAACCGCTTCGCAATAGCCGAACCGCAGCGTACTCCAATACCGTTTGCCGTCGCGCACCACTTCGCACCCCAGGTGGCAGCCAATGACCTCGTCACCCAAGGTGATCAGGTCGAGCCTGCCGACCGTCTTGGCGATCCGGAACACCTCTTCGGTGGAAAACTGCGCCGCATGAATGCCCTGCCGCGCCGTGGCGTACGGCCGCAACAGTTCGCGGTCCGCCATGGCGATTTCCTCATCCGTTGTAGCCTGGCGCATTGCATACAGCGGGCGATGTTTGCGAATGCTGCGCCGCAGTTCGCTGTCGTAGCGCGCGGTAATATCTTCCAACGCCCGCCCGAGTGGCACCACTGCGCTGAGGTAATGTGGCACTGACAAGGCACCCGCTGTCGGCATTTCGCTGACCACCACCACCTGCCCGGCATCGCGCTGGGAGGTGCCATCCACGGCTTGCGCCACGTGGCCTTTGCCGCCTATCAACAGTTTGGCCATCTCACGTTGCTGCTTGCGCCCAATGTAGAGAATTTCGTACGGGCTGGCAGGCTGCAGGCGGAACCGGCTCATCTCCCAGCGCCAGAAACAGGCGCGCGCCACTACCTCGCCAGCTTTACTGGCCCACAGCCGCAAGTCGTAGCGCAGGGAGGGTGATAAATGGCGACGCGCTACAGCCGTCAACGTCTTTTTCATTTCTTCTTCGAGGTCCTGTGGGGTGCCCTGCGGCCTATCGGAAAAAGAGAACAATCCGCTTTAAACATCTAAACCATTGATTAATAAAGCGGTAATGGCTGTTTATCATCACCTGTAGAAATAATTTAAGATGCGGATAAACACTTTGGCAAGCAAAGTTGCTGCCGCAGCCCAAGAAGTTTAATGGCGCCAAATTTCCTGCCCAACGACCGTGTTATATCGGCTATTGGCTATAGGCCCGGCAATACCCGATTACCACTTGGTGGCCGATAAATACCGTTTGATGCCTCCTTCTCATGAAGGAGCTAACCCATGTCTTTATCTCACCTGCAAGGCGAACGGCAGTTACCGGCCTGGGCCCAGCACACTACCCCCGAACAGTGGGCGGCCTTGCACAAAAGCCAACTGGCCCCCTGGCAACACAGCGACTGGTTCAACAATGCCAGCCCGGACCTGCGGGAGGTGGTGAACGCCAGCCATCGGCGGTTGCTGATGGCCCAGGCAGCATTGGCCCGGTCACTTCGGGGCGTCAAGCAGGTGGTGGAATTTGCACAGCCTGCCCTGCAGACCTACTTTGCCCGCCAAGGGCTGCAAGCACCGCTCGAGCACTGTGAGCTGCTACGCGTGGAACGCCGCTGGCACTGGGTGGGCCTGCGTTATCTGTTCAGCCACCGGCGCGACAGCCTGCTGCAGGCAGCACTGCAGAACTTTGCCGATGACGAAACCTTCACACCGCCAAGCGCCCTGGCCTTGAGCACCGACATCCAGGTCACACCCATTCGCGTGCGAGGGTCGGCGATCATCGGCATGCAGACGCCTGCCGCCCACTTCATGCTGGACTCCGAGCGCTACCAGGTACAGCCCCTGCCCCTTGCCCCGGAAACCTTCGCCGCCCATTGCCGTGAACAGGACCTGGGGGGTGCCTATCAGGCGCACCTGCAGCACTCCTTCGGCCAGCCCCAGGTCAGGGCATTGATGGCGGAGGTGTTCAGAGCACGCCTGCGCCTGGCCGCCGGCCTGGCCCATATGCGGCATCTGCTGACCGGCGATAGTGTCGATACCGTGAACCGGCTGCTGGCGGGTGGGCCGGTACAATGCTGGCAGCTGGCGCTGTTCGGGGTCACGCTGCACGAGGTGATGTTGATCGACTTGGGGCGCGACGGGTTGGGCCTGTTCCTGCCCAACCACACCCCTGCCCTACGCCAGTGCAATGACCTGCAAGCCGTGCACGAAGCACTGGCAACGCTGCTGCTGGAGCCTGATGCGCGCAGCGCTTTCACCGCCTATGTGGTACGCGATGCCCGCGGGCATTTTCTTGACGTGCTGCAACAGAACCTCGACGCCACTGGCGTAAGCACCCAGAACGCGACGTGGCAGCGTGCTGCCGATGCCGACCTGCGGCCGACTCGCCAGCGCATCGAAACCGAGCCATTCGGCTTCGGCTATGACCAACAGCTGGCGCGTATGAAGCATGAAGCCAGGCTGCTGGCCGTGCCCACCGCAGATGCCGATGCCAGCGCTCGGGCGCGGCGCTTGCAGGAGTGGGAAGCCATTGGCCTGGACCTGCTCAATGTTGCTGGCTTTTTCATACCGGTGGTGGGCACCGCCATGATGGCCGTAACGGCTTGCCAACTCCTGGGCGAGGCGTTCGAGGGGTATGAAGCCTGGGAAGCTGGGGACCGTCACCAGGCGCTCCAGCACCTGGAGAACCTGGGCGTGAACCTGGCATTGCTGGGTGGGTTGGGGGCGGCAGCTCACGCCTTGCCAAAGCTGTTCAACGGGCCACTGATGGCCAACCTCCAGGAAATACGCACTGCCGACGGCACTTACAAACTGTGGAACCAGGACCTGGCACCCTATCGCAGCGCTGTCGAGCTGCCCGCTGGGTTGCAGGCCAACCCCCAGGGCCAGTACCTGCATGAGGGGCGCTACTTCTTCCGTATGGACGGGCATCTCTACGAACATCAGCTGGACCCGCAGACCCAGCAATGGCGCATCATCCACCCCGAAACGCCTGAGGCCTGGCAGCCCCCGCTTGAACACAATCGTCAAGGCGCCTGGCGGGGTCAGCACGAACAACCCGGCGACTGGTCCTTGACCACGCTGGTGCACAGGCTCGGTGAGCCGCTCACAGGGTTGGCTGCCGAACAGGTTGAGCAAGCCTGCAACCTGTGCGGTGTCGATGCCGAGTACCTGCGCCGGGTACACCTTCTGGGCCAGCCGGCGCCCGCGCTGCTGCTGGATGTGCTGCAGCGCATGCAGATCGAAGGCGAAGTACAGGCCTTGGACGCCGATGCCCAACCTGGGCTGTTTGACCAACGCTACGGCTTGCCGGCAAATGACGTAGCCTGCGAACCGTTGCTGGCAGCTTACCCAAGGCTTTCTCCGGCCTTGGCCAGGCGCCTGCTGAAACCCTTGGAGCCGGCTGAGCGGGCGGCCTGGGAGCAGGACCAGACGCTCCCGGCGGCGATTCGGCAGCAGGTTGCAGACGTGCACAGTGAGCTACCGCTGGTGCGGGGCCTGGAGGGCGTGCTGTTGCCCGCGCGGGCCAGCGCGGACAGCGAACGGCTGTTGTTCAGCGCACTGGATGCCCTGCCCGCGTGGCCGGCTGACCTGCGCCTGGAGCTGCGCGCCGGGGGGCCGCAGGGCCCTGTGCTGGACGCCGTCGGCAGCGGCCACGCCACCACCCTGGCTCGGGTAATCAAATCCACCGAAGGCTATGAGGCCTACCTGGGCGAGCGCCCGGCCCCCATGCCGCTGGGCCTTGACCTCTGCCGAGCGATCGAACAGGCCCTGCCGCGCTCGCTGCACGCCCGCTTGGGCATCAAGCAAGGCAACCCCCATGCATTGCGCCAGACGGTACTGGCCTGGGCCCGCGAGCACCGCGCAGACCTGCTGCGACGGCTGGGCGGGGTGCCCCGGCAACCCGCCGTGCCTCAGGGGTGGTTGCGCGGTGGGCGCCCCCTCGACCCGCTGCCGCCGGCCCCCCGCCAAACCCAATCACTGGCGGCGGCCTTCCGGCGAATCTACCCCGAGGCCACCGATGCCGAGATCGCCGATTGGTTGAGCGAAGACCAGGAAGAAGACGACCTCGACGATATACGCTCTACCAGCGAGCGCTTGCGTGCGCTGCAAGCGCGGCTGGTGGCCCTGCGTACCGAGCTGGCCGAATGGGCACGCCCCAACCCCCTTCGCCCCCATCAACGGCACCTGGCGATCCAGCCGCTCATCAACGCCTGGCGACGCATGACACGCCTGCCGCTCGAGGGCGGGGGCCGGCTATTGAGCCTCGACCTGTCAAAGCTGGACCTCCAGCACGATGACCTGGCAAGCATGCCGCTGGACGAAGGCTTCGCGCATATCGAGCACCTGTCGTTAAGCGGCAACCGCTCCCTCAAGCACCTGCCCACTGTGTTCTGCCAGCACTTCCCCAACCTCACGCGGCTGCTGCTCACAGACTGCCGGTTCGACCATCTCCCCCTGGTAACGCACCCCGAAGCGTTGCGCTGGCTGGACCTGGACAGCAATCGGGTAACCTGGGACGACTTATGCCAACAGACCTTCCAGCGCTACACCGGCTTGACCGTGCTCGACCTCACCGACAACCCACTGCTGCGCGCACCCGACCTGCGCCTGCACCCGGAGCTCAAGACACTGTTCCTTTCAGGGTGCGCGCTGACCGACCTGCCACGCGGCCTGGAACAGATGATCGAACCCTTCGTACTGGACCTGTCGGACAACCAGTTGGCGCAATTACCTGAGGGTTTCGAACTGCCGACTCATATTGCCGATACCCTGCGCCTGGAAAGCGAGTGGTTGAGCGCGCCCGTGGTGGCGCAGATCGAGGCTTACAATGCGTCTCACCATGTCGACCTGATGGTCTGCGAAAGCGATTATCTGGACTTCTTCGACGGCACCGGCGCTGCCGAGTCGGCGGTGTGGCAACGCCTGCCGCTGCAATACCGCCGCGACCTGCGGGCATTGCTCGACACCGAGCCGTTTCTTTCACACCCGCAGCAATCGCACGCCGAATTCTGGCGCAGACTCACCCTCATCGACACCCACCCTGCGCTGCGCGAGCAGTGGCTAGGCCGCCCCGCAATCGATCTGTTCAACCTGCCGTTGTAACACCCCGGCGCTGCGGGGCGCTCGCCCCGCAGGCACAATGCTGGAAGTTGGGCCACACTGGTTTTTTTTCGCCAGCCAGCGCATGCTCGAACTGAATCGTTTCACCTGGCGTACGCACGCCGTCACGAACATGAGGTGCAGCAACCATGGAACGTCTGCTCGATTCACTCTTCCCCCGCCTGGAGGACATACCAGACGCTTGGCGGCTGGGTGCCCCACTGGAACAACGGGACTACCTGGTCGGCGGTGAGCTGAGGCGCTGGGACGGCCCCTTGAACACCGTCTACAGCCCGGTGTGGCTCAAGGAAGGCAGCCAAGAGCGCCAGGTGGTGCTGGGCAGCGCCCCCCTGCTGGATGCCGATACCGCACTTACCGCCCTGGACGCCGCCGTCCATGCCTACGACAAGGGTCGCGGCAAGTGGCCGAACATGCGCGTGGCCGAGCGTATCCAGCATGTCGAAGCGTTCCTTGCGCGCATGCGCGAACAGCGCCAGGCCGTGGTCAAGTTGCTGATGTGGGAAATCGGCAAGAACCTCAAGGACTCCGAGAAGGAGTTCGACCGCACCTGCGACTACATCGTCGACACCATCAATGCCCTGAAGGACCTCGACCGCCGCTCCAGCCGCTTCGAACTGGAACAGGGCACGCTGGGCCAGATTCGCCGGGCACCGCTGGGCGTTGCGTTGTGCATGGGGCCTTACAACTACCCCTTGAACGAAACCTTCACCACGCTCATCCCGGCGCTGATCATGGGCAACACGGTAGTGTTCAAGCCTGCCAAGTTTGGGGTGCTGCTGATCCGCCCACTGCTGGAGGCGTTCCGCGACAGCTTCCCGCCAGGGGTGATCAACGTGATCTACGGCCGTGGCCGGGAAACGGTCAGTGCGCTGATGGCCAGCGGCAAGATCGACGTGTTCGCGTTCATCGGCACCCACAAGGCGGCCAGCGACCTGAAGAAGCTGCACCCACGGCCCCATCGCCTGCGCGCGGCATTGGGGCTGGACGCCAAGAACCCCGGCATCGTGCTGCCTCAGGTCGACCTCGACAATGCGGTGGAAGAAGCCGTTACCGGTGCCCTGTCATTCAATGGCCAGCGCTGCACCGCGCTGAAAATCCTGTTCGTCCATGAGGACGTGGCCGAGGCGTTTCTGGATAAATTCAAGCGCAAGCTGGCCGACGTCAAGGCCGGCATGCCGTGGGAACCGGGCGTGGCGCTGACGCCGTTGCCTGAGCCGGGCAAGGTGGCGTATCTCAACGAACTGGTAGCCGATGCCACTGCGCACGGCGCCCAGGTGCTGAACGAGCACGGCGGGCGCAGCCGTGGGTCGTTCTTCTACCCGGCCCTGCTGTACCCGGTAAGCGCGGGCATGCGGGTGTATCACGAGGAGCAGTTCGGCCCTGTGGTGCCGGTGGTGCCCTACCGGGACCTGCAAACCGTCATCGACTATGTCCTGGACTCCGACTACGGCCAGCAACTGAGCCTGTTCGGCAATGACCCGGCCACCATCGGCAGCCTGGTCGATACCTTCGCCAACCAGGTGGGGCGTATCAATATCAACGCACAGTGCCAGCGCGGCCCGGATACCTACCCGTTCAACGGGCGCAAGAACAGCGCCGAAGGTACGCTATCGGTACACGACGCACTGCGTGTGTTCTCGATTCGAACCCTGGTGGCCACCCGTTTCCAGGACGCCAACAAGGCGCTGATCAGTGAAATCATCCGCAACCGGCAGTCCAGCTTCCTGACCACCGATTACATCTTCTGACGGTTGAAAGCAGCAGCGCTTTGCTTGAAGCTTGAGGTTCTGAGCAAGGAGCTGCTGCATGCGCATCATCGACAAAACCGCCACCCAGGTGCGTAGCCTGACGCCTGCTGAAGAAGCGCTGCTGGAGGGGTTTGCCAGCGGTAGCCTTACCGGGCCTCGGCTGCTGCAAGCCAACCAGTTGTTGATGCACGTGCGTAACGCCAACCACTGGCTGGCCTGCGACTGCCGCAGCGATGCGCTGCCGGTGCTCAACGTCACACTCAATGGCCACACCGGCACGCTGTTTCTCAAGAACAACCCCGGCACTGCCGAGCACGCCCCGGGTTGCCCGTTCACCAAGGACGAACAAGAGGCGGCCGAGCGCGACAGCGCCCCTGTGCAGCCGGCAGCCTGGCTGGCACCGGATACCCCGCTGCGCCTGACCGGCGACTTTCGCCCAGCGTCTGCAGGCAGCGGCGGCGAGAGCGCGGACCGCCGTGAGCAACAGCGGCTGCTGTCCCTGCTGCTGACCTGGATCGAAACCAGCGGCCTGAACCTGTATGCCACCCACCTCAAGCAGGACCTCACAGGGCAATTCGCCCAGTTGCGCAATGTGGCAAGCCGCTACCCCTTGCTTGAACGGGTACCGGCCAGCAACTACCTGGAAACCCGCCTGGACATGAAGCACATGATGATGCTCAAGGCACGGCTGCGAGAGGCCACGGTGTTCGGCAGCCACCGACGGCATGGCCTGCTGCTCGACTGCATCGATCAGATCAAGGGCCGCAAGCTGTTCAGCAACCGCAGCGTAGAAGGCGTCGATTTCCAAGGTCACCACCTGTACTGGGGCGGGCAACGCACCAGTGGCCCACTGTTGGCCCTGGTGCTCTATTCGCCAGCCACGCCCGGCAGCCAGTTCTACGAGCTGATCCACGTGGCAAGCGTGCCTGTGCTGTCACGCAGGCATCTGTTCCCCGTATATCGCGACGAGGAGCGTGAACCGCTCAAGGCGTTGGTGGCATTGGTGGACTGGATGGCCGGCAAGGGCGTGAAGGTGCAGATGCGCCGGCCGGTTATCGGCGGCCAGGTCATGGATGAACTGGTGATGACCTCGGACCAGGACCGTGTGCTCTCGGTTTCATTGCTGGAAAAGCCCATGGGCCCCGAGCCGGACGCCGACAACTTCAAGCGCTATGCCGACTTCAAGAGCCCCGAAACCTTCCGCAAGTTTGTCGCCGGTTTTTTCATGCGCGAGCGCTGAGGCCGCTACCCCGGCGCTGGCTTGTCCCTTACATCAGCCTAGAAACAGCCTGTAGGCCGGGTTGTCGGTTTCGTCCCAGTACTGGTAGCCCATTTCCGCCAGCGCCGAACGCCAGTCACCGCGCTCCTCTTCCGGGATTTCAAGTGCCGCAAACACACGAGCGTGGGCGGCACCGTGGTTACGGTAATGGAACAGGCTAATGTTCCAACGCTTGCCCAACCGCTCCAGAAACGCCAGCAGCGCCCCGGGGCGCTCCGGGAACTCGAAGCGCAGCACACACTCCTGGGCGCCTGGCGCGGCATGGCCGCCCACGGTGTGGCGAACATGCAGCTTGGCCAGTTCGTTGTCAGTCAGGTCCAGCACGTCATAACCCTGCCCGCGCAGGCTGCCCAGCAGCTGCTCGCGGGGGTCGTGCTGCGGGTGGGTCTGCACCCCCACGAACAACCGCGCCGGCTTGCCCGGGTTGCAGCGGTAGTTGAACTCGGTGATCTGGCGCTTGCCCAGTGCCTGGCAGAAGCTACGGAAACTGCCAGGTTGCTCCGGTATGGTGACGGCAATGATCGCTTCACGCTGCTCGCCCAGTTCGGCCCGCTCGGCCACGTGGCGCAAGCGGTCGAAATTGACGTTGGCCCCGGAGTCAATGGCCACCAACGTCTGGCCCTGGGTACCTTCACGGGCCACATACTGCTTGATACCTGCCACGGCCAGTGCGCCGGAGGGTTCTGTGATGGAGCGGGTATCGTCGTAGATATCCTTGATGGCAGCACACAGCGCATCGTTGCCGACCGTCAGTACTTCATCGACAAAATGCCGGCACAGCTCGAAGCAGTGGGCGCCGACCTGGGCAACGGCCACGCCATCGGCAAACGCCCCCACCTGTGGCAGCACCACCCGCTCCCCGGCCTGCAGCGCCGCCTGCAGGCAGTTCGAGTCCTGCGGCTCTACACCAATCACCTTCACATCCGGCCGCAGGTATTTCACATAGGCTGCGATGCCAGCGATGAGGCCACCGCCGCCCACCGGCACGAAAATGGCGTGCAACGGGCCTTGGCACTGGCGCAGTATCTCCATGCCCACGGTGCCCTGCCCTGCGATCACATCGGGGTCGTCGAACGGCGGCACGAAGGTGGCGCCGCCGCGGTCCGCCAGGGCCAATGCATGGGCCAATGCATGGGGGAAACTCTCACCGTGCAACACCACGTGCCCACCTCGTGAGCGTACCCCCTCCACCTTGAGCGACGGCGTGGTGGTCGGCATGACGATGGTCGCCGTCATGCCAAGGTGTGAGGCGGCCAGTGCCACACCTTGGGCGTGATTGCCGGCCGAGGCCGTGATCACACCGCGCGCTCGGTGTGCTGCACTTAGCCGCGCCAGGCGCGTGTAGGCGCCGCGGATCTTGAATGAGAAGGTCGGTTGCAGGTCCTCGCGCTTGAGCAGCACCCGGTTACCAAGCCTGGCAGACAAGGCCGGCGCAGCCTGCAACGGTGTCTCGATGGCCAGGTCATACACCGGCGCGGCGAGAATGCGCCTGACCTGCTCCGACAGCAATTGCTGGGGTGTGGGGGTGAGACGAGGGCTGACGCAGAGGCTGGTCATCGGTAACTCCTTGGCGGTTGTTCAGGGTGCCCAGGAGTCAGATGGAAAGAACCCGCCTCCAGGGCGGGTTTCGTGCACGTTCGCGCTAGCCCGCCAAGCTGATAATGGCGGTAATAATGCTGGCGAAGGCGTGCGGGAGGGTGTGCATGGGCACGACGTTATCCCGCGCCACGGTCGCACGTCAACACTTGGCCTGCTGGGCCGACAGCGGCACGTCAAATACCTTGTCGAACCCCCACTGGAAGACGAACGCGTATAGGAAGAAGAACACGAACAACGCCAGGTTGGTCAGCAGCGCCGCCCAGAGGCTTACCTGCAGCCAGTAAGCCACCACCGGCAGCAGAAGGACGACCAGTCCGCCTTCGAAGCCTAACGCATGCAACAGCCGACGCAGCAAGGTGCGCTCGCGCGCTGGCTGACGCGCCTCCCAATGTTCGAATGCCCAGTTGTAGGCCATGTTCCAGCTCATGGCGATGCCAGACATCAACACCGACAGCACGGCCGATTGTGCCATGCCTGCACCGAACGCCAATTCCAGCGCGGGCGCTACACACACCACGGCGATGGCCTCGTAGAGCACGACCTGGACGATCTTGCGTGCCTTGCCTTGCATATTCAGCTCCCGGATGGACAGCCTGCAACGCTACAAGAAGTGCACGGTGATAAGAAGCGCTGCAGCAGGGTTTTTCAACTGGCGGGCAGCCGTATGGTAAACCGGGCCCCACCCAGGGCAGATTGCGCGACCGTCAGCGTACCCCCCTGCCCCTCGATGGCCCGGCGACTGATCGCCAACCCCAGGCCAAACCCGCCGGTGCTGCGGTCACGGCTGCGGTCCAGGCGGTAGAACGGCTGGAAGATCCGCTCGCGCTCCTCCACCGGAATACCGATGCCGTCGTCCTCCACGGTCAACAGGCACGCCCCCTCTTCCAGGCTCAAGCGCAGCAGCAGGCGCTTGTCGCAGTAGCGCATGGCATTGCGCACCAGGTTTTGCACCGCACGCGCAGTAAGCCGCGGGTCGAGCACGAAACGCGGCATGTCATTGCCGGCGCGCACTTCCCACTGGATGCCCCGGCCATCGAGCTCTTCGGCAAAACTGCCAAGCACGCTGTCCACCAGTTCCAGCAGCGACACCTCCACCCGCTCGCGCGCCTGATCGGTATTGTACAGACGGCTGTAGGACAGCAGCTCCAGTACCAGTTCGTCCAGCTCCCGCACATGGCCCACCAGTTCGAGCAGGCGCTTGCGGCTGGCCGCCGGCACCTCATCGAACAGCAGCACCAGGCCGAAATCCAGGCGGGTCAGGGGCGTGCGCAGTTCGTGTGAAACGGCGTTGAGCAGTTCACGTTGCTGATTCACGTGGCGTTCCAGGTCGCCGGCCATGGTGTCGAACACCCCGGCCAACTCACCGATGTTGGAATGTGCAGAAATATGCGTGCGCTCCGACATCTTGCCCTGCCCCAGGCGCCGGGCGGTTTCCTTGAGGCGTTCAAGGTCGCGCCAGTGCGGCCACACCCACAGCAGCAGGCAACCCAGCATGGCAGCGCCGATCAGTACCGTGACACCCCAGGACAGCACGTTGATGTCCAGAGGGTCTGGCGGCGAATGCAAACGCACCAGCCAGTCCTTGTCCAGGGGCGCCAGTACCGTTTGGTAATAACCCCAGTCTGCCAACCGCACGGCGTACAGCCCCTGCTCCAGGCGCGAACGCTCTGCCGGCCGCAACCCGGCATCGCTCATGCGCAGCAGTTGCACCTGCAATGGCGCAAAATCCTCGGCCAGTGCCTGCTCGACCGCCGGCCACTGCGCCTTGGGCACCTGGTGGAACTGGCGCACGATCAGCGACTGCACGCCCTTGGTCTGCCCCAGGTTGTAGGCCATGAAGCGGTCCTGGAACAGCCCGACGATGGTGTCGGGTATGAACAGCAAGGCACCGGCGTAAGCCACGATGATGACCAGGTACAGGCGCACCAGAATTTTCAGCATGGGCGGTCAGCACTCCCACTCGACACGGCTGAACAGGTAGCCTTTGCCCCACACGGTCTTGATCTTGCGGGCTTCCCCGGCATTATCATCGAACTTGCGCCGCAACTTGGAGATGGCCACGTCGACCGAGCGGTCGGTGCCGTTGAACTCGATGCCACGCAACTGCTGCAGAATGCGGTCGCGGTTCAGCACAACACCGGCGTTGCGCGCCAGTACCACCAGCAGGTTGTATTCCCCGCTGGACAGCTCCACCGCCTCACCGCGCCACGTCACCGTACGCTCGGCCAGGTCGATGCACAGGCCGCCGATAACGATCAGGTCCTGGTCCAGGCGCGGTTCGTTGATGCTGCTGCGGCGCAGCAGGGTGCGCACGCGCGCCAGCAGCACACGTGGCTCGCACGGTTTGTTCACATAGTCGTCGGCGCCCATCTCCAACCCCAGCACCTGGTCATGGCTGTCGTCACGGGCGGTGAGCATCAGAATCGGCAGGTTACGGGACTGCTGACGCAACAGGCGGCACACCTGCAGCCCGTCGATACCCGGCAGCATCAGGTCGAGGATGACCAGGTCAGGTTTGTGCCGACGGTACTCGTCGAGCACATGGTCGCCGCGGGCAATCACCTGTACCTGGAATTCATTGCGTTGCAGGTAGCTGGCGATCAGCTCGGACAGGGCACTGTCGTCTTCGACCAGGAAAATATTCGGCATAGGCGCTTGGGTTCTGGGTTGGAATGGAACTGTGCCGGCCTCTTCGCGGGTAAACCCGCTCACACAGAGGCCGCAGGCAATGGGTGACTGTGAGGCCGGGTCTACCCGCGACCAAACCGGCACAAGCCTACGCAGAATATAGAACCCACCCCGCCTACAGGATCATTCTTCACACTTTTTCACACCTGCCCTACAGCTGTTCACAGCCATTCGCTGAGCGACTGCCGTAGCATAGTGTGGATCATCAGCGGAAGACCCGTATGCCGAACACATCATCCCCATGCCTGCGCCGCCTGGCGCTTCTGGCGTTACTGGGCCTTGGCCTGAGCGGCTGTAGCGAAAGTGACAACCAGGACCAACAGCCCCCTGCCCCCCAAGTGCGGGTAGAAACCCTGCAACTGCAGCCACTGGCCGTCACCACTGAGCTCAGCGGCCGTATTCTGGCACCGCGCACAGCGGAGGTTCGCGCTCGGGTTGCTGGCGTGGTGCTCAAGCGCGTCTACCGTGAAGGCAGCGACGTCAAGCAGGGGGATGTGCTGTTTCTGATCGATCCGGCCCCTTTCAAGGCAGACTTCGACAGCGCCAAGGCGGCCCTGGCCAAGGCCGAGGCCACGTTGTATCAAGCCCGTCTGCAGGAGCAGCGCTACCGCGAACTGGTCAGCGACAAGGCGGTCAGCCGCCAGGAATACGACAATGCCAAAGCCAGCTTCCTGCAAGCCGACGGCGCGGTGGCCGAAGCCAAAGCCGCCCTGCAACGGGCACGCCTGAACCTCGGCTACGCCACGGTCACGGCGCCGATCGACGGCCGTATTGGCCGGGCTCAGGTAACCGAAGGCGCGCTGGTTGGGCAGAACGAAGCCACGCCGCTGGCGACCATTCAGCAACTGGACCCCATTCACGCCGATGTTACCCAGTCGACCCGCGAAATCAGCGCACTGCGCAAGGCCCTGCGCGCTGGCCAGGTGCAGCAGGTCGGCGATGGCCAGGCCAGCGTCACCCTGATCCAGGACGACGGCAGTGCCTATCCACTACCCGGCAAGCTGCTGTTCTCCGACATCAGCGTCGACCCCAGCACCAACCAGATCACCCTGCGCAGCGAATTCCCCAACCCCAACCTGGACCTGTTGCCTGGCAGCTATGTGCGCGTGCGCTTGGCGCAGGCGGTGCAACCCCAGGGCATCAGCGTGCCCCAACGCGCCATCCAACGCGACAGCGCCGGCGTGCCGAAGGTCATGGTGGTGGACCCGCAGTCTCGCGTCAGCGACCGCCAGGTAGTGCTGGGCAGCGCCCAGGGCGACCGTTGGGTGGTCACCGAGGGCCTGGCTGCCGGTGAGCAGGTAGTGGTTGAGGGCCTGCAGCACATCAAGGCTGGGGACCAGGTGCAGGTTGATACTGCCACCCAGGCCAAGCCCGTCGCACAGCACCCCGGCCAGTGAGGGCCTGACCCATGCCGCAATTCTTCATTGACCGCCCGATTTTCGCCTGGGTGGTCGCACTGTTCATCCTGCTGGCAGGCGCCCTCGCCATTCCGCAGCTGCCAGTGGCGCAGTACCCGAATGTGGCACCGCCGCAGATCGAAATCTATGCCGTTTACCCTGGCGCTTCGGCGGCGACCATGGACGAAAGTGTGGTCAGCCTGATCGAGCAGGAACTCAACGGCGCCGACAACCTGCTGTATTTCGAATCCCAGAGCAGCCTGGGCAGCGCTACCATCACCGCGACCTTCCAGCCCGGCACAAACCCGGACCTGGCTCAGGTTGACGTGCAGAACCGGTTGAAAGTGGTCGAATCGCGCCTGCCACGGCCGGTCACCCAGCAGGGTTTGCAAGTGCAGAAGCTGTCCACGGGTTTTCTGCTGCTGGGTACCCTTACCTCCGAGGATGGCAAGCTCGACGAAACCGCCCTGTCGGACATCCTCGCTCGCAACGTGATGAACGAAATCCGCCGCATCAAAGGGGTGGGCAAGGCACAGCTGTATGGCTCTGAGCGGGCCATGCGCATCTGGATCGACCCTGCGAAACTGGTCGGCCTGAACCTCACCCCCAACGATGTGGCCAACGCGATTGCCGGGCAGAACGCCCAGGTGGCGCCTGGCAGCATCGGTGACCTGCCTGGCCGCGACACGCAGGAGATCACCGCCAACGTCGTGGTGAAGGGCCAGTTGTCCTCCCCCGAGGAGTTCGCCGCCATCGTTCTGCGCGCCAACCCAGACGGCTCCACCGTGACCATTAGCGATGTGGCACGGGTCGAAGTGGGTGCCCAGGAATACCAGTTCGGCACCCGCCTCAATGGCAAGCCAGCCACCGCCTTCAGTGTGCAGCTGTCGCCTGGCGCCAACGCCATGGAAACCGCCACGCTGGTGCGGGCGAAGATGCAGGACCTGGCGCGCTACTTCCCGGAGGGCGTCAAATACGACATTCCGTACGACACCTCGCCGTTCGTCAAGGTGTCCATCCAGCAGGTGATCACCACCCTGTTCGAAGCCATGCTGCTGGTGTTCGCAGTGATGTTCCTGTTCTTGCAGAACCTGCGTTACACGCTGATCCCTACGCTGGTGGTGCCGGTGGCGTTGATGGGCACGTTCGCGGTGATGCTGGCCCTGGGCTTTTCGGTCAACGTTCTGACGTTGTTCGGCATGGTCCTGGCCATCGGCATCCTGGTAGACGACGCCATCGTAGTGGTGGAAAACGTCGAGCGCATCATGGCCGAGGAAGGCCTGCCGCCCAAGGAGGCCACCCGCAAGGCCATGGGGCAGATCAGCGGTGCCATTATCGGGATCACGCTGGTACTGGTGGCGGTGTTCCTGCCCATGGCGTTCATGCAAGGCTCGGTCGGGGTCATCTACCAGCAGTTCTCGGTATCAATGGCGGTGTCGATCCTGTTCTCGGCCTTCCTGGCCCTGAGCCTCACCCCAGCGCTGTGCGCGACACTGCTCAAACCCGTTGCCAAGGGCGAGCATCACCAGCGCAAGGGCTTCTTTGGCTGGTTCAACCGCCGCTTCGAAGGCATGAGCAACGGCTATCAGGGCTGGGTTTCCGGCGCTTTGCGCCGCAGTGGCCGGTATTTGTTGGTGTACGCCTTGCTGCTGGGCGTGCTGGGCTACGGGTTCAGCCAACTGCCCACGGCGTTTCTGCCAACCGAAGACCAGGGCTACACCATCACAGACATCCAGCTGCCACCTGGGGCCACGCGCATGCGTACCGAGCAGGTAGCTGCACAGATAGAGGCGCACAACGGCTCGGAGCCGGGCGTGGGCAATACCACGGTCATTCTTGGCTTCAGCTTCTCGGGCAGCGGGCAGAACGCGGCCTTGGCGTTCACCACGCTCAAGGACTGGTCGGAGCGCGGCGCGGATGACAGCGCCCAGTCGATTGCCGACCGCGCCAACATGGCCCTCTCTCAGCTCAAGGATGCCGTGGCGTTTGCCGTGCTGCCGCCGCCGATCGATGGCCTTGGCGAGTCCACCGGTTTCCAGTTCCGCCTACAGGACCGTGGCGGCATGGGCCATGCAGAACTGATGGCGGCCCGTGACGAGCTGCTGGCCAACGCCGGCAAGAGCAAGGTGCTGACCAACGTGCGCGAGGCCTCCCTGGCCGAAAGCCCGCAGGTGCAGCTTGAGATCGACCGCCGGCAGGCCAACGCGCTTGGGGTGTCCTTCGCTGACATCGGCTCGGTACTGGATGTGGCGGTGGGCTCCAGCTACGTCAACGATTTCCCCAACCAGGGCCGCATGCAGCGTGTGGTGGTCCAGGCTGAGGGCGACCAGCGCAGCCAGGTCGAGGACCTGCTGAAGATCCATGTGCGCAACAGCAGCGGCAAGATGGTACCGCTGGCGGCATTCGTGCAAGCCAAGTGGGTCAGCGGCCCCGTACAGCTCACCCGTTACAACGGCTACCCGGCGGTGTCGATTTCGGGCGAACCGGCCGTCGGCTACAGCTCGGGTGAGGCCATGGCCGAAGTGGAGCGGCTGGTGGCGCAACTGCCCACCGGGGTGGGCCTGGAATGGACCGGCCTGTCACTGCAGGAGCGCCTGTCGGGCAGCCAGGCCCCGGTATTGATGGCGCTGTCGCTGCTGGTGGTGTTCCTGTGCCTGGCGGCGTTGTATGAAAGCTGGTCGATCCCCACTGCGGTGTTGCTGGTAGTACCGCTGGGCATACTGGGCGCAGTGCTGGCCGTTTCCCTGCGTGGCATGCCCAACGACGTGTTCTTCAAGGTGGGCCTGATTACCCTGATCGGCCTGTCGGCGAAAAACGCCATCCTGATCATCGAGTTCGCCAAGAGCCTGGTCGACCAGGGCCTGGATGCCACCGAGGCGGCGATACAGGCTGCGCGCTTGCGGTTGCGCCCCATCGTCATGACCTCGCTGGCGTTCATCCTCGGTGTGGTCCCGCTGGCCATCGCCAGCGGCGCCAGCTCGGCCAGCCAGCAGGCGATCGGCACCGGTGTGATCGGTGGCATGCTCAGTGCCACCCTTGCCGTGGTGTTCGTACCGGTATTCTTCGTGGTGGTGATGCGCCTGGCCGGGCGCGGCAAACAACCCGCCAACGAGGTTGCCCACGACAGCTGACTGGACAACAACGGCCTTAAATGGGAGGGTTCCTGGCATCGACTGCCTGGAGCCCTTTTTCATGCCTGATACCCTGCCCCCCTGTTCCGTCCTGATCCTTGCCGGCGGCCGCGGCCAGCGCATGGGTGGGCGGGACAAAGGGCTGCTGGAATGGCGCGGCGAACCGCTGGTGGAACACCTGTACCGCACCGTGCGCCCGCTCAGCGATAACCTGGTGATCTCGTGCAACCGCAATCAGCAGCGCTACCGGGCTTACGCGGACCAGGTGGTGAGCGATGCCGAAGCGGATTTCCCGGGGCCGTTGGCCGGGGTCATTGCCGGGTTGAAAGTGGCCAGGCATGGGTGGGTGGTGGTAGTGGCCTGCGACGCGCCCCTGGTAGACCCGGCCTTGATCCACGACCTGCGCAGGTTGGCGCATGCCCGTGATGCCGCGGCCATGGTGCGCCAGGGTGGTTACTGGCAGCCCATGTTCAGCGTGCTCCCACGCCGGCTATTGCCGGCGCTGGAACATGCCTGGGCCGAGGGCGAGCGCAGCTTGCAAAAGGCGCTGTTGCGCGCGCGGGTTGAGGCGCTGGAATGCGAAGATGATGACCCCAGGCTGAGCAACTTCAACAGCCCGGAGTGGCTCACATAAAATGGCACGCACCCTTGCTTGGGAAGCCCAAGTGTTCCGCCAGCTTTGAGGGTTGTGCAAGGCCATTGCTGCTACCGAACAAACACCTGAGGCGTCGAGGTGGACATGTCCCCGCCCGGCAACTTGATGTTGCCGACCTTTTCCAGCGTGTCCGGGTTGAATACCGCCAGGTCATTGAACGTGCCCCCCAGGTACAGCTTGTCGCCCTTGCTGTCGAAGGTGACGCAATAGTAGGTGTGCTCCAGGTTCGCAGCCTTGATCAGCTTGCGCTGCTTGATATCGTACTTGGCCAGGCGGTTGAGCACGCCATACATCTGGTTGGGGTTCTTGGGTGAGCGCAGGCCGGTGAAGTACAGCTCCGTCAGGTCGGCGAACTCCTGGGTGTGGGTCTTGCCGGTCTTGAGGTCGACGCTGAGGTAGCCGTACAAGTACTCGTCGGTAGCTGGGTCCTGCTTGCCGCCCTTGAACTTGGCAATGGTGTACAGCATGGAGAATTCGTGACGCGGGCTCTGGTGCGGCCAGAAGTACAGCACGTCCGGGGCGCTGTAGCCTTTGCGGTTCCAATTGCGCAGCGGCAGGGCCACCGTGTATTTGCCAGTCTGCACATCCATCTTGTACAGGTCCGGCCCGGCCACGTACAGGCTGCCATCATCGGCAGCACGCATCAGGTACACCTGCCGCGGCATCGGGAAGGTGCGTACCGGCTTGGCCTGCAGGCCATCACGGGTACGGAACACCTCCAGCCTGGGCGGCTTGACCACGTAGTGATCGTTCAGGCGCTGGGTGGGGTTGACCGTTGCGTAGACTTCCTCGCCATTCGGGCTGATCGCGAACGAATACATCGAGCGCCCCACCTCGCCGGCCACACTGGACAGGTTGGCGTGGAAGGTGTTCTTGCAGGTGTCCAGGTCAAACCCGTAGATGTCGCCAAAGTGATTGTTCAATACGTAGGCGGTGCGCTTATCCGGCGCCATCATGGCGGTGCCGGGGCCAAACTTGTCGGGCATGACGCAGCTTTTGAACACCGTATCGGTGGCCACATCCACCACGTGCAGGTTGTTTGGGTAGTTGGTGACGATCATGTATTCGTGCCCGGCCTTCAGGGCCGGCCCGGTGTCGTCTGCCTGCGCCAGGCCAGTACAGGCCATGGCGGCGATGGTGAGCGCAACGCGTGCGCAGCGTCCAGCATTCATGCGGTTTCCCCTTGTCGTTCTTGTTGGGCCGGTCACTTGTCTTTAGGGAACACGGTGCCCAGGTTGCGCCAGTCTTCAGCGGAGTTGGTCGCCTGAGCGTTCCAGTCCTGGTAGGTACTCATCATGTCCGGCACCTGAGCCGGCCACCAGCAGGGGTCGGAGCAGCCGTACAGGTCAGCCTCCATGGGCTGGCACAGCGAGCTCACACCACCAAACGCGTCAACTTCCCAGCCAGGGTCGGTGGTGGCGGTGCACCCGGCCACCGCGCTCATGGCCATGACTTCCTCGACGCGGTCCTCGGCGGCGGCCTGCTCCAGGATGCGTGCCTTGTTGTTGAGGGGTTTCAAATGCTTCATGTCAGTGCGCCTTCCGCGGGGTGATGTAGCGGTCGATGAAGGCCGGGTTGGTGGCCATGATGCGGCTGTAGACCTCGATCCCGAAGTCCACCCAGTCGCGCATCAGCTCGCAATAGTGGTAGGTCGGGTGCTGCGGGTCACCGTAACGTGCGTAGCTCTCGTGGTAGCACCCGCCCGAACACAGGTTGCGGATGCGGCAGCTCTCGCAGCCAGTGTTGCTGCGGTCAAGGCGTTGTGACAGAAAGTCGTTCAGCTGCGCCTGCTTGACGCCCTGGTGTACGTTACCGAACGTCGGCAGGCTGGAGCCTGTGAAGCGGTGGCACAGGTTGAGTTCGCCCTCATGGTCCACTGCCAGCATCTTCAGCCCTGCACCACACGGCAGTGCCTTCTTGTGGCCTTCGTGGATGTCGGTAATCAGCTGGTGCAGGTTGGAGAAGCCGATGTTGCGGTGCTCCAGCGCCGCGCCCAGGTAGCGGCGCCCCAGGGCCTTCATGTTGGCGAACACCTGCACCAGCTCTTCGCCGGTGAGGTTGAAGGCGGCCATGTCACCGGAGGTGACAGGGGCGAAGCCTACTTCGGCGAAACCCAGCTCATTGAACAGGTGGTTCCAGATGGTTTCGACGTCGGTGATGCCACGGGTGAGGGTCACGCGCGCACCCACGGGCCGGCTGCGGTAACGCGACAGCAGCATGTCTGCCTTGCGCCGTACCACATCATAGGTGCCCTGGCCGCCCACGGTGATGCGGTTGCGGTCATGCACGGTCTTGGGGCCGTCAATGCTGATCGACAGCCCGAAGCGGTGGGCATCAAGCCAGTCGACTACCTCTTCGGTCAGCAAGGTGGCGTTGGTGGTCATGATGAATTCCACCTGCTTGCCGGCCTCGGCGAAGCGGCGTTCGCAATAGCCCACCATGTGCTCGATCAGCGGCCGGTTGGAAAGCGGTTCGCCGCCAAAGAACACCACGCTGTAACGCTGCTCGTCGGGGGACTCCTTGAGCAGCATCTCCACCGAGGCTTCGGCGGTGGCCGTGTTCATTTTCTTGCCGGCAGACGGCTTGTCCAGGTCTTCCTTGTAGCAGTAGGTACAACTGAGGTTGCAGCCGGTGTTGACGTTGAGCACCACGGTGTTCAGGGCGGTGCGTTCCACCTGCCTGAGGGCGATCTCCGGGGTCAGCAGCGAGCCGTCGCTGACCAGTTCCAGGGCGATCAGCTCGCGCAGGGTGTCCTGGATGTCCTGCCCGGCAAATTGCTGGCCAAGCCGTTGTATCAGCTCTTCGGCCGAACAACCCTGCTGGCGCAGGCTGTCGATGATCCCGCCGGTCACGGCGTCGGTGGCAAACAACGAGCTGCTGGGTATGTGGAACAGCATGCGGTCGGCATCTACCTGCACTTCATGCAGGTTACGCTCGACCAGGTTCAGTAGTGCGCCCATGGCGACCTCCCGATAATCGATCCGTTGGAAAACCGTTGCACCCCGCCGTTACGGCAATGGCGGGTTGTTCCAGCGCTGTACGGTCACGATCATGTGCCCCTCCCCGGTCTGGCCGCCGTCGGCCAGTGTGGCGATGACCTTCAGGTTGCCGGCGTTGTTGGTCATCATCTTGCGCTCAGGGTTGGGGCCTGCGCCGCCGGGCACGAACACGCCGTCGGGCTGCATCTGCCCGGCAAATTTCACGTCTTCGTCCTCAACGGCACGCTCGTTGAACGGTTCGACCTTCCACGTGGCCGGGAGGTAACCAATGCGCAGCGGCTGGCCGCTGGCGTCCTTGCCCCAGGCTTCCGCCTCGAAGCGCCCCTGTACCTTGGGCACCGATGCACCGTTTTCACCAATGCGGGCGATGGAGAACGCCGGGACCACCTTGACCTCCTCGACCTTGTCGTAAACGGCCAGGGTGGCCCCCTTCAGCGCACCCACGGCAACTTCGCGCTGGCCGGGCTGGGCGTCGCGAGCCGCGCGCGCTTTGACGCGCAGCAAGGTCGGGGTCTGCTCCAGCACTTGGGTCACCTCGACGCCGGCGCCCAGGTCGGGCTTGCCGTCCAGGCCACTGCCCACCACGCTGATCTCGGCCTCTTCACCGGCCTTGATGAAGCCTGGCTGTACCGCCAGCAGGCGGGCCTTGCCGTCCTTCACAGCAGTGAAGTCCAGGCCACGCTCATCGTGTTCGGCTTCGAACATGCGGCCTTTCATTTCGCCATCCAGCGCTGCGAACACCTGGCGCAGGTGGGTATCGCCCACTTTCACATTGGCGCGCCACTCATAGCCGTTGTACAGAATCGCCGTGCCGTTGCCGTTGAATGGAGTACCGTCGGCGTAAGCGCCCTTGACCTCGACCTTGAAGGTGTCGCCTGGCTCGGCAGCGATACTCATCACCCCACGCACATCGCCTTTGGCCAGCATGTGGCCGCTGAAGGCCCACTGCCCCGCCAGTGTGCTGGCATCAGGCTTGGCCTTCTGCCAGTCGGCCCAGGCCGAGCTCTCCAGCGGGTAGCGCTTGGCAAGTTCAGGCACCACTTGCTGCAGAGCGATCGGCAACCAGTCCCGGTCACGCGCCTGGGCCTGATACTCAAGGGACGGCCATTGGCCGAGGTGGAAGTTGACCAGGTATTCCCACTCCTTCGCCGGGCGCCGTTGCAGCGCCACCCGCGCGCCGGAGTGGCAACGGCCGCAGGTTTCGGCCAGTTGGGTATCGAAATGCTCCACCGTGTTGAGGCGGCGTTCCATCGCGTAACGCACGCCGTCTGTTTCGCTGGGGGCCAGGCCTTGTTTGTCGGCCAGGTACTTGACCAAGGTACGGCGGTCGTCGTCGCTGATCTGCAAGCCGTGCATCACCTGCATGCGGGCGATGCTCATCAACCAGCCCTCGGGGGTTTTACGCTGGTGGCTGATGCGGCTGTAACTGTCGGTACCTTCGGGTATATGGCACCCCATGCACGTGTTCTGCAACAGGTTCGCGCCCTGTTCGGCCGCCATGGCCTGGGTGCCCAGCAGCGCGGCGGCAAGTAACGCCAGCTTGCCCGCATGACGCCGGAGTCGAGTCGTCTTCAAGGTCAGACCTCCACGGTTGTTGTTCTTATGGTGTCGCACGCTCAGGTGAAGCACGGGTGCAATGATTGGCTCAGATACAGAAACCGTGCCAGCTCCGCCAACTCCTTTACTTTTCAGTGACTTGACAGGTTTTTAGGTGTGCCTTCCCAGTGTCTGCCAGCGCGAGGGGCGTGCCATTTCGCGACAGGGTGTTTCAAGCTGAGACACTGCCCGCCGTTGGATGCAGCGGTCAGCTGACCCTTGTTGCATCTTCGTCTCACACTGTCTCATTGTGCTACAGCGCAGCACCGCCGTTCAGGGCTATACCACTGCGCCAGGCCCTACGATTCAAGGCCCTACAGCCCCGGTGCAACCTTGGCACGGCCATTGCCCAAAGCCTGTCACATCCAATGACAAGAGGCTAAGCCCCATGCCCAGCGAACACACTATCCTGCCTGCCACCCAGGCCTTCATCGAACGCAAACTGAAGATGCGCATCGGTGCCGAATGGCAGGACGCCGCCAGTGGCCGCACCCTGTCCTTTCGCAACCCGGCCACGGGCGAAATACTGGGCGAAGTGCCCGCCGCTGATGCCGAGGACATAGACCGGGCAGTACGTGCTGCACGCCAGGCGTTCGAGGATTCGCCCTGGAGCCGCCTGCGCCCGCGCGAACGCCAGAACCTGCTGTGGCGCCTGGCCGACCTGATGGAGCGTGACGCCCGCCTGCTGGCAGAGCTGGAGTGCCTGAACAACGGCAAGAGCGCTGCGGTGGCACAGGTGATGGACGTGCAACTGGCCATCGATTTTCTGCGTTACATGGCCGGCTGGGCGACCAAGATCGAAGGCAGCACCGTGGATGCATCCCTGCCGCTGATGCCAAACGACCAGTTTCATGGGTTCGTGCGTCGGGAGGCGGTGGGGGTGGTCGGCGCCATCGTTGCCTGGAACTTCCCATTGCTGCTGGCGTGCTGGAAGCTCGGCCCTGCATTGGCCACCGGCTGCACGGTAGTGCTAAAACCGGCGGACGAAACACCGCTGAGCGTGCTCAAGCTGGCAGAACTGGTGGACGAAGCCGGCTACCCGCCGGGCGTGTTCAACGTGGTCACCGGCACCGGCCTGAATGCCGGCGGCGCCCTCAGCCGACACCCCGGCGTCGACAAACTGACGTTCACCGGTTCCACCGAGGTGGGCAAGTTGATCGGCAAGGCGGCCATGGACAACATGACCCGGGTCACCCTCGAACTGGGTGGTAAATCGCCTACCATCGTCATGCCCGATGCCAACCTGCAGGAGGCCGCAGCCGGGGCCGCCAGCGCCATCTTCTTCAACCAGGGCCAAGTATGCTGCGCCGGCTCACGCCTGTACGTCCACCGCAAGCATTTCGACAATGTGGTGGGTGATATCGCCAGCATTGCCAACGGCATGAAACTTGGCAGCGGCCTGGACCCAGCGGTGCAAATGGGTCCGCTGATTTCCGCCAAACAGCAGGACCGCGTCACCGGCTACATCGAACTGGGCCGCGAACTCGGGGCAACCATTGCTTGTGGGGGGGAAAGCTTCGGCCCAGGGTACTTCGTCAAGCCCACCGTCATCGTCGATGTGGACCAGCGCCATCGCCTGGTGCAGGAAGAAATATTCGGCCCGGTGCTGGTGGCGATGCCCTTCGACGACGTTGATGACGTAATCGCCATGGCCAACGACAACCCGTACGGTCTGGGCGCGAGCATCTGGTCCAACGACCTGGCTGCGGTACACCGCATGATCCCGCGTATCAAGTCAGGCTCGGTGTGGGTCAACTGCCACAGCGCCCTGGACCCGGCATTGCCGTTCGGGGGCTACAAGATGTCGGGGGTGGGCCGTGAAATGGGCGCGGCCGCCATTGACCACTACACAGAGCTCAAGTCAGTACTGATCAAGCTCTGAGCGTTTCACCCTCTGGCCCTGCCCCATTGCGGCAGGGCCGCTGCGGCATTTCTCAAAACAACAATGACCATGGAGTACACCATGACGCACAAACTCGCCTGCACATTGGCCCTGCTGTTCACTGCCCCTCTCACCCACGCCTATGAGCTGTATAACCAGAACGGCACCACGGTGAACGCCAACCTTGAGGCACTGTTCGGCGCCTTCCACAGCGACGAAAGCTTCAACCAGGCCGGCACCCGCCAAGCTGGCAGCAGTACGTGGCAGGAAGGTTATGCGAAGTACGGCCTCAGCGGCACCCAGGCCTTGGCCGCAAGCGGCACCCTCTACGGCGCGCTCAGCCTGGTCAGTTCCGCAACCTGGGGCGATGGCGATGCCGCCGGGCTGACCCTGGGCGACGAACGCCGCACCGCCATCGAGGACATGAACCTGGGCTGGCGGTCGGGGAACCTGTTCCCCGCCCTGGGCGAGGATGGCATCGACCTCTCCGGCGGGCGGCAGGTGGTGACGCTGGGCGACGGTTTCCTGATTCAAGGCGACCCGGTGAACCTGGGCAAAGCGGACCTGGGCGCAAACTTCAACCGTGGCGGCGCCTACTACCTGGCAGCACGCAAAGCCTTCGACCGCACAGCCGTGTTGCGCCTGGGTGGGAAGCAAGGCTGGCGTGGCGACCTGATGTGGCTCAAGTCCGATAACCATTACCAGGCCGACACCGCGCTGGCAGTGGCCAACCTGGAGCATGTCGCTGACACCGGTACCCTGGGCCTCAGCTGGATCCGCGGCCTGGATGTGGACGACCGATACGCACAACTGATGGGCCTGCAACACCGCGATGGCATGGATACCGTAAGCCTGCGCGGGCGAGGTAGCCTGGGCGTTGAAGGCCTTGAGGTCGCCGCCGAGTACGTCACGCAGGACCAGACTGGCGGGCACGAGAATGCGTGGTACCTGGAGGGCAACTGGACGTTTACTGCCTTGCCCTGGTCACCCACGGCCACCTACCGCTACAGCCGGTTCTCCGAAGGCTTCGACCCGTTGTTCTACGGCCTGAGCCGGGGCTACGGCACTTGGTTCCAGGGGGAGGTGGCAGCCAACTATGCAGGGCCGTTCAACAAGAACAGCCAGGTGCATCATGTAGCGGTCAAAGGCAAGCCGCATGACAACCTGACCGTGGGGGCGCTGTACTTCGACTTTGATACGCTCGATACCGCCCGGGGCAACCTGGGCGGGCGTGAACTGGACCTGTACGCAGAATGGATGGTCAACGACCATCTGCTCATCAGCCCGGTGGTAGGCTTCTACAAACCCGAGCGGAGCGCCGCCGACGGCGGCACGCAATTGGGCGGGCGGGATACGGGCACCTATCTGCAGTTGATCGTCGGAACCTTCTTCTAAACCGAGCCGGGGGTCTGGGCTCGTCAAAGCGGGCCCAGGCAGCTCAGGCGATGCGCTGTTCGCGCAGCCATCGCATCACCTGCAGCCGCTGGTGGTGTGCAAGCCCCGCCAGAACGGCATCCAGCCCTTCGCCCGCCTGCACCGCCCGCACGATCGGCGCCAAGGGCACCCCCTGCAGGTGCCAGATACCCAGCGGTTGGTCCGCTGTTACCACCACCTCCGCCTCCTCCACCAGCCCGTCACACAGCACTGGCCGGCGCACTACCTGCACCGCATGGTTGTCGGCTGCCAGGTGCAGTGGCTGGGTGTCGGGCCAGCCCTGGCGCCGGCCCCAGAATGGCTGCCCGCTGCGGCCCTGTTCCTGCGCGTAGAAGTCACGGCCGGTACGCGCGAAACGCATGAACAACTGTGCCACACGCTGTTGGTGAAACTGGCAGGCCAGCCCTGCCCGCCCTGGCCTGCGCAAGAGGGTGTTGATCACCATCGGCGCCTGCAATGCCGAAGACAGGGACTGGAAGATCCCATTGCCAGACAGCGGGTCCACGGCCATTGCGGCATCACCCACCCGGATACAGTCCCTGCCTACGCAATCACCTGCCAGTATAGGCGTGCTGCTGCGAGCATGGACGGGCGCCGCCAGCGATGCCTGGGTACCAAACAGCTCCGCCGCCAGCGCGCTGCGCTCACGCAACACCGCGCAGTAGCCGGCCAAGGCTGCCTTGGCTGGCAGGTTTTCGGCATCCTGGGTGACCTGCCAGTAACTGCGCCCATCCGCCAGCCGCGCCATCCATGCCCAGCCGCCGTCCAGGCTTTCTATCGCCGAAGCAGGCTCGCCAGGGGCACCCTGCCAGCTCGCCAGCAGGCTGACCGTTTCAGGGCCACGCAGGCGGTCCGCCGCCAGGGGGGCTTGTCGGCCACGGGCTTCTACCAGGAAATCGGCCTCCAGCACCCGGCCGTCATCCAGGTGAACCTGGTAGCTGACGTCGTGCTCGATCTGCCGCGCCCGGCCTTCGATAACCCTGATGCCGGCCTGCAGAAGGTCATCGCGCAGGGCATGGTCGAAACGTTGCCGGTCCAGCAGGTACTCCTGGTTCATCTGCAAGTGCTGGCCGTTCCAGTGCACCTGTCGGGTAGCCGGCGTGGCAGCCTGGCTCAACGCACCGCCCAAACCTGCATGGCGCAAACCCTCCAGCACCCGCTGCGACACACCCTCCACTGCCGAGAAACGGCGCCACTCAGACACGACCGTTACCGGGTAGCCCAGGCGACCAAGGCCAATGGCGGTGGCAGCCCCCGCAGGGCCTGCACCCAGCACGAGGATGCGGGGCTCATGCATGCCTGGCGCCTCGCCGCTCCGGCCCCTTGAAGGCCGCCTGGCTGCGCAACCAGTCCCGCACCTGCTGAGGGTGCATGCCAGGCTCATCACGCAGCAGCGCCGCAACCCTGCCGCTCAACGCAGCGCAACCCAAGCTGGCACCTGCGGCAGCACCACTGCCCACATGGCCGCCAAAATCCGCCTGACGGCTACCCAACCATGACCACTGGCCAGGGGCGCAGCGGGCATCCCCGGTCACGCGGATCACCCCGGGGTAACTGGCCGGGTAAACCGGCGCCCCGCGGGCGGGGCTCGATGCACACAACAACACGCCTGCCGCCTGGGCCTCGGCGCAGGCTTCGCGCAGCACGGGCCGGTCCTGTTGCAGGCCAAGGCTCAGGTTGATCACCGTTGCGCCCTGCTCTACCAGCCACAGCAAGGCAGCTGCCACTTGCAGGGCACTGGTGCTGGGCTGGGTGTCGAACACCTGGGCCATCAGCAGCGACACCCCCGGGGCCTCGCGCTGTACGGCCGCGAGCACAGCCGTGCCGTGCCCCAGTTGGTCAACGGCCATTTCAGCGTCACGCAAGTCGGCCCGCTCCAGCCAGAAACGGCGTGTGGCCAGCAGGCCCTGTGCCTGAGCGGGCGAGCAGCCGCTGTCGATCACACCCATACGTACCTCAGTTGTCATGCTTTGCTGCCTCCTGCAAAAGAACCTCCAATTGGCCATCACGCAACTGCACGTGCAGGTCGGCATCGGCCAATGTTGATGCCCGATGGCTGATCAAGATGCGCGTGCGGCCCGCAAACAGCTGGTCGATCGCGGTGATCACTTCGCGCTCGGTGGCTTCGTCCACCGCCGAGGTAGCCTCGTCCAGCACCAGAATAGCGGGCGCCTGCAACACTGCGCGGGCGATGGCAATGCGTTGCTTCTGGCCGCCAGACAACTGCTGGCCACGCTCGCCCAGCAGGCTGTCCAGGCCCTGCGGCAGGCTGTCAACCAGGCTACCCAGGCGTGCCAGGTGTACCACCCGCTCCAGTTCGGCGCGGGACGCCTCAGGCACGCCATAGGCCAGGTTCTGTGCCAGGGTGCCGCGAAACAGCACGATGTCCTGGCTGACCACGGCCACCCGCCTGCGCAGGGCAGCAAGGTCCAGATCGCGCAGGTCCGCGCCATCCAGCAGAATACGGCCCGCGTCCGGGTCGTAGAAACGCTGCAGCAGGTCGATGAGGGTCGATTTGCCCACCCCCGATGGGCCACTGATGGCCACCTTCATACCGGCCGGTATGCACACGTGCGCACCGTCCAGCACGGCGCCGTGACGCCCTTGGTGGGCAAAGCTCACACCCTCAAGCCGCAGCTCGCCAGGGCCATCAGGCATGGGCTGGGGGTGGCGCGGAGGAAGCACAGCCACCGCCTCCTGCTTCAACTCCATCACCCGGCCCAGGCTCACAGCCATGCGCTGCACCGCCACGTACAACCCCAGCAGGCTCTGCACGGGGCCCACCGCCATACCCATGTAGGTGGAAAAGGCGATCAGCGCACCCAGCTGCCACGTGCCCTGAATCACCCACCAGCCCCCCACCAGAAACGCGCAGGCGCGGCACCATGACGTCAGCGTGCCGGGGATCGCCTGGGTGAAGAATTCGGTGACCTGCACCTTCAGCAGCTGGCTCATGTACCCTTTGCCCAACTGGTCGAGCCGCCCGGCCTCACGGCTTTGCTGGCCGGCCGCCTGGATGAACTTCATCGCCGGCAGGGTTTCGACCAGGAACGATGACACATCGGCAGAGCGTTCACGCAGGTTGCGTACTTCACGCTCAACCTTGCGCCGCATCCAGCGTAGCCACAGCACTTCTACCGGCACCAGCAGGGCCAGCAACAGTGACAGCTGCCAGGACAGCATCAGCATCAGGGCCACCGCACCTACCAGGCCGATCACAGCCGACACCGCCGAGAACAAAGAGTCCACGGCAAAACGCTGGATCTCCGCCACATCGCCGTCCAGGCGCGACAGGATATCGCCCATGCGCCGGCGCCCGTAGAAGGTGGGCGACAACTGCTGCAAATGGCGGTAAAGGTCGTCACGCAGCGCGAACAGGATGCGCCCGGACAACCGCGTGTGCAGGTAGCGGTTGACCCCGGCCAGCACCGTACCCAACAGGCCCGTGATGATCATGATGGCGGCAATGTGCCAAAGCGTCGGGTAATCCCGCGCCAGCAGGCCCTCGTCGATCAGCGTCTTGACCAGCCAGGGTTGCATCAGGGCCAGCAGCGAGGCGCTCAGCGAGAGGCCCAGCAGCACGCCGATGGCGCGGCCATGTGGCCGCACGAAGCTGTACAACCAAGCCAGGGCCTGGCGCATCAGTACGGGGTCGCTGGACTCCACCAGCCTTGCGAACACGTTGCCCACGGCTCAGCAACGCAGGGCTTTGAGCTTGCGGTACAAAGTCGCCCGGCTGATGCCCAGTGCCTCGGCAGCGGCCGAAACGTTGCCCTGGTGGCGGGCCAGTGCGCTGCGAATCAGCTCCAGTTCGTTATCTTTCAGGCTGCCTGACGGCGGGTTGGCACTGGCCAGTTCTTCCAGCAGGCAATCAGTCAGGTGGTCGAGGGTCAACACCTGTTCACCCGGTTCGCGCATGGCCAGCGCCGTGCGCAACACCATCTCCAGCTGGCGAATGTTGCCCGGCCAGTCGTAGCCATGCAGCACTGCGTCGAGCGCGGGGTCGAGGGTGACGGGGGCAGCCTCGCACTTGCCCAGCACCTGCTGGATGATCGCGGTAAGGTCTTCGCGTTCGCGGAGGGCCGGCAGGCGCAGCGACACGCCATTGACCCGGTAGTACAGGTCTTCGCGAAAGCGCTGGTCGTGGACCAGGCGCTTGAGATCGCGGTGGGTCGCGCAGATCAACGCAACGTCGATGTCCTGCTCGTCACCGGCCCCCAGCGGTGCCACCCGCCGCTCTTGCAGCACCCGCAACAGGCGGGCCTGCAAGGCCAGGGGCATGTCGCCGATCTCGTCCAGAAACAAAGTACCCCCATGCGCCTGCATCAGCCGCCCGACCATGCCGCCGCGCCGCGAGCCGGTGAAGGCCCCCTCGCGGTAGCCGAACAGTTCCGACTCGATCAGCCCTTCAGGGATGGCCGCGCAGTTGACTGCCACGAATGCCTTGTCGGCACGTGAACTGGCGTGATGCAGGGCGCGGGCGGCGACCTCCTTGCCGGTGCCAGTCTCACCCAGCAGCAGCACCGGCAAACCATTGCCGAGGCCTTGCCGGGCCATGCGCAGGTTGCGGGCCAGGCGCGAATCAGCGCCGGCCAAGGCCTCAAGCCCGGGGGCCTGAGTGGGCTGGGCCGGTTTGCCTGGCAGCGCGTGACCCGTTACCCGCCCATGACGGGGCAGTTGCAGGGCACGCACGAAAAACTCGCCTTTGGCCGTTTGCACACTGCTCACACCGCCTTGCCAAAGGCGTGCGATAAAGGCTGGGGAGCGCTCCCCCAGCAGGTCGCTGCTGCGCCTGCCGATCACTTCCTGGCGCGACATGCGCATCAACTGGCAGGCGTTGTCGTTTACCCCGACCACCTCGCCCTCCAGGTTCAGCGCCAGCAAGCCATGCCAGGCGCTGTTGAGGTACTGCGCACGGGCGTGAAACCCAAGTACCAGATGGCCCGGGTGACACAGGCCGAACAGCCGGCTCTCGATGGTGCCAGCAGCCAGCATCAGTGCGGTCAGGTTGTCCTGCGGTTGCGCCATGACCCCTTCACGGGTGATGTCCAGCACACCGATCACCTCGCCACCGGGGTCACGCAGGGGCACAGAGGTGCAGGAGAAAGGGCTGAGGCGGTCCAGGTAGTGTTCGCCGCAGTTGATCAGCGTCGGGCGGCCCTCCACCACGGCAGTACCAATGGCATTGGTACCGCGCAAGGACTCGCTCCAGCAACTGCCCGGGTGCAGGTCGCGCAGGCCTTCACGGCTCAGCACATGGGTCTGCCCTTCGATGGCCAGCACGTTGGCCTGGGCATCGCCGAGGATGACGAGGCCACCTTTACCCTGGCGGGCAACCAGGTAGTCCAGTTCAGGCGTGACGGCGTCCAGCAGCAGGCGGTTGCGTTCGAGCAAGGCGCGCAGGTCCTGCCCCTGCTGCAGGCCCAGGCCCACCTGCTCGCCTTGCAGGCAATTGAGCCCATGGCCAAGGCTTCGGCGCCACGAGGCGTCGATCTCGTCGCGCAGCATGCCCAGCGGCAGCTCGCCTTCGCTCGCCAGTTTCAAACGGGCCTGGCGGGTTTCGTGAAGGGCGTCGTGGGCGTTTGTTATGGATTGTCGCGCCATGTGCTACTCCGGCTGTGCCCCGCCGAGCGGCGGGGAACGGGCTTGGGAATTTTTCATGCAGTGTGCGCGATAAATGGCAAACCGTCATCTGGCGGATGGGGCCAGCGGGTGATCCGGCAGTTTCTCGACTTTCAGGTTGTCCAGCACCAGCAGCGAATCGTCCTCTGTAGAGTCCACGGTCAGCGTGAACACCTCTGGGCCTTCGATGATCAGCTCCTGCCGACCGTAACGCATGGGGCCCGCGTCATCCTCTGAAAGCTCAATCTGTTCGCCTGAGATGCTCAGGCCCAACCCCGTATAGCTGTTGCTGCCCCAGGAGAAACTGACCAGGCGACGGCCCGCACCGGGCAACGAAAAGGTGATGGTGCCGTCCGCCTGCAGGTGTTTACCCGCAATCAGGCCGCCGCTGTCATGGGCCGCATCACTGACACCCTGCCTGCGAGGGCCCATTTCGAATACCACCTCGTCTACCGTGACCTTGGCGACATCACCTACGGCAAGGTGCTCGAAATCAATGTCGGGAAGCGGCGTTGGGCGCCCGACCGCCTGCCCATCAGCGTCATAGCCGAAGGTCATCACGCCACCCTTGGCCGAGGGGAACGCCAGGCTGACGACCGGTACCAACTGCTGGTACGCCTGGTAGTAACGGATCTGGTCGAACTGCGCCTTGACCAGTGCCTGGGGTTCGCCGCTGACAAAAAAGAACGCCTGTATCGGAAGCTCACCCCCACTGCCTGCGCTCCATACCGGGAGCAAGACCTCGTTGTTGACATGCCACAACGCATCCGCCAGCCCGGCGCGTGCTTGTATGGCAGTTTGGAAAGCCTTGGCGGGTGGCTGCGAAGGCTCGCGCATGTCCCACCCGCACACTCGGTAGTTACCGGCATTGGGGTAACGTTCAAGCCATTGCTGTGCCGTCGACACGCCCAGGGTCTGGCAGCTGGCCGTGGTGGTTTCGTAACCGGTAATAGGGCCGCACCCTTGCAAGCTGGTGCGCTGGTTGGTGTTGGCGTTGATCGGGAAGCTGCACAGCACCTCCAGCTTGTTGTTCTTGCCGGGCGGCACAGCCTGCACGGGTGGCAGGATCAGGCCGTTCTGGTTGCCAAAGGGTTTGCCGAAGTTGTTGTCCTGGCGTAGCCAAGAGAACGCCACGCTGCCCTTCGTCAACTGGCTTTGGGTGGGTTCCCACGGCAAAAACTGGGTACTGGTGGTCGTGGTCCGCACATGGATGCCGCTGCACAGGTAGGCAGGCTTGCTGGGCCCACCACAGTCATCGGCAACCGCGTCGTACCACGTTTTGAGTTGATCGACTGACTCACGCCCACGCTGGTTCAGGAAGCCGGTCAGGGGCGACACCGGCGCCCCTGTGTCTTCGGCTTGGGCCCCGGCCTGTGGTGCGGCCGAAGCCCCCGTGGCAGAGACCAGCGCTGTAAGGCTCATGCCGAACAGTGTCTTGGCAAGTCGTGGATTTTTGCGCATCGCATCAGGCCCCCGTGTGAAGTTGGGATAGAAACCCCGGTGCGATGATGTTTGCCCGAGTCGTCACGACCGGGCTACTGGCAGAACTGCCAGGCGAGCCGCAAAAATGCACGTTAGGCCTGCACAATTGTCGATTGTGCAGGGCAAATTCGCATGACAGGATTCTGTGATCCTCCAGCGAACTCCAGTTTTCACATGGAAATCAATAACAAAGCAGGGAGAACGCAATGCTTCCAGACACTCACGCTTCGGCTTCCGAGCCTGTGCTGGCCGAAGTACGCAACCGGGTCGGCCATCTCACACTGAATCGCCCCGCTGGCCTCAACGCCCTGACCCTGGACATGGTGCGCAGCCTGCGCCGGCAACTGGACCTGTGGGCAGACGACCCCGAAGTGGTCGCGGTGGTGCTTAATGGCGAAGGCCCGAAAGGCTTTTGTGCGGGCGGGGACATCCGTTCGCTGTACGACAGCTACAAGGCAGGTGACACCCTGCACGAAGCGTTTTTCGTCGAAGAATATGCGTTGGACCTGGTCATCCACCGTTACCGCAAACCGACCCTGGTATTGATGGACGGTTTCACCCTGGGCGGTGGTATGGGCCTGGCCCAAGGCTGCGACCTGCGTGTGGTCACGGAGCGCAGCCGCCTGGGTATGCCGGAAGTGGGTATTGGCTACTTCCCCGATGTGGGCGGCAGCTACTTCCTTTCGCGCCTCCCTGGCGAACTGGGCACCTACCTGGGCGTAAGCGGCAACCAGATCCAGGCCGCAGACGCCCTCTATTGCGGCCTGGCAAACTGGTACGTCCACAGCGACGCGCTAACCGCACTGCAACAAGGTCTGGACACGCTGCGCTTTGGCGACCACCCGCTCAAAGACCTGCAGAGCCTGCTGGCGAGCCTTGGCACTCAGGCAGTGGACGGTGCGCCTCTGGCGCAACTGCGGCCAGTGATCGACCACTTCTTTGCCCTGCCGGACCTGCAGGCCATCGTCGAGCAGCTGCGCACGGTCAGCATCGGCGACAGCCATGCGTGGGCGCTGGCCACGGCGGATGTGCTGCAGAGCCGCTCCCCACTGGCGATGGCGGTAACCCTGGAGATGCTGCGCCGGGCCCGCCACTGCTCGCTGGAAGACTGCTTCGCCATGGAGCTGCACCTGGACCGCCAGTGGTTCCAGCATGGCGACATCATCGAAGGGGTCCGCGCCTTGATCATCGACAAGGACAAGCAGCCCCGCTGGAACCCGCCGACCCTGCAGGAGCTGCAGCGCCAGCGTGTCGACCAATTCTTCGAAGGCCTGTGAGCCTGGGAGCACGCACATGCAAGATGTGGAACTGAGCGAAGAACAAGTCATGATCCGCGACATGGCCCGGGATTTCGCCCGGGGCGAGCTCGCCCCCCATGCCCAGGCGTGGGAAAAGGCCGGCTGGATCGATGACGGTGTGGTGCGCAACATGGGTGAGCTGGGCCTGTTGGGCATGGTGGTACCTGAAACCTTTGGCGGCAGTTACACCGACTACGTGGCCTACGCGCTGGCGGTGGAGGAAATATCCGCAGGGTGCGGCGCCACGGGCGCGATGATGAGCATCCACAACTCGGTGGGTTGCGGGCCGCTGCTGGCCTACGGCACCGATGAGCAGCAACAGCACTGGTTGCCGCGCCTGGCCAGTGGCGAAGTCATCGGCTGCTTCTGCCTGACCGAGCCACAGGCTGGGTCTGAAGCGCATAACCTGCGCACCCGGGCAGAGCTGGTAGACGGCCAGTGGGTGATCAACGGTGCCAAGCAGTTTGTCAGCAATGCGCGGCGCGCGGGCCTGGCCATCGTGTTCGCAGTCACTGACCCGGAGCTTGGCAAGAAGGGCCTGTCGGCATTTCTGGTACCAACGGACAACCCAGGGTTCAAGGTAGACCGCAGTGAGCACAAGATGGGCATCCGTGCATCAGATACCTGCGCGGTCACCTTCGAGCAATGCCGCATTCCTGCAGCCAACCTGCTGGGCGAGCGTGGCAAGGGGTTGGCGATCGCGCTGTCGAACCTGGAGGGCGGGCGCATCGGCATCGCCGCCCAGGCACTGGGTATCGCTCGCGCGGCGTTCGAGGCGGCCCTGGCCTACTCCCGTGAGCGCGTGCAGTTTGGCAAACCGATCAACGAACACCAGAGCATTGCCAACCTGCTGGCCGACATGCAGGTGCAGATCAACGCCGCACGGTTGCTTATCCTGCACGCCGCCCGCCTGCGCAGCGCGGGCAAGCCCTGCTTGTCGGAAGCCTCGCAGGCCAAGCTGTTCGCCTCGGAAATGGCCGAGCGGGTGTGTTCGAAGGCTATCCAGGTGCACGGTGGCTATGGGTACCTTGAGGATTACCCGGTGGAGCGCCATTACCGCGATGCGCGCATTACGCAGATCTATGAAGGGTCAAGCGAGATTCAGCGCATGCTGATTGCGCGGGAATTGAAGCATTACCCCCTTTGAAGCGCGCTTACCGCCGGGTTATTGCCAGTACCTTGCATCCTCCACCACGCGGGCGTGCCCCTCGAACAACGCGGGCAGTTGCTCTTTCAGGTAATCGATCCAGGTGCGTACCTTGGCATCCAGGTAATGGCGCGATGGGTAGATAGCGTACAACGCATTTTCGCGCAACCTGTAGGGCGCCAGTACCCGGCGCAGGCGCCCCTGCTCGATGGCCTGGCTGGCGGTGTAGAACGGCAGCAGGCCAATGCCCATGCCTAGCTCGGCAGCGACCAGCATGGCGTCCGCGACGTTCGTCTGGAAGCTGTCTTGCGGGGCGATGACGCACTGCTCCTCGCCTTGGGTAAACACCCAGTCGCCTTCGTACAACGGGTACGCCATGCGCAGGCAGCGATGCCCATGCAGGTCCTCAGGCCGGTTAGGCACGCCGTGGGCCTGCAGGTAACCCGGCGCCGCGCAGGCGATGCTGAAGATGGTGCCCAGCGGTACGGCGATCAACTGCGAGTCGGGCAAGGCCTGGTCCACCGTGATGACCACGTCGTGGCCTTCGGCGAGCGGGTCCGGGTTGCGCTGGGACAAGGTCAGTTCAACCACCACCTCCGGGCACAGCGCGTTGTAGCCGGCCACCAGGGGCATCAGCAGCAAGCCCAGCCCATGGGGGCAATGCAGGCGCAAACGCCCGCGCGGCATCAGGTGCGCCCCGCGCGCTTCGCCCATGGCTTCTTCGGTCAGTTGTAGGATCTGCCGGGCGCGCTCCAGAAACCGTTCACCTGCCTCACTCATGCGCAAGCGCCGGGTGGTGCGGTGCAACAGCCGTGTCTGCAACTGGTTCTCAAGCTCGGCGACGATCCGCGAAACCTGGGCAGCGGAGATGTCCAGCGCGGTGGCCGCCGCCGCGAAACTGCCGCACTCCACCACCCGGGTGAAGGTACGCATGGCCTGCAGCATGTCCATGGGGGACGCTCCTCAGAAGGGGGGATTCAGGCCAGCACCTGAGTGATCCAGGTGGCCTGCTGGTTGAACGCTTCGACCTTGGCCAAAGGCACAGTGTCACGGGCCCGCTGAAAATTAGCCAAGGTCTGCTGTTTCTGTTTCAGCATGCGCTGCCATTTCACCCGAAATGCCGGGCCCTTCTCCTGCATCAGCAGCGGGCCGAAATACAGCTGTTCAGGGCTGTAAGTTACCGCACCCGGCTCGGCGACGATGATTTCGTAATCAAAGCGGTTCTCGCGCAGCACCTCTTCGGCCACGATGCGGTAACCATTGTTCATCAGCCACTGGCGCAGTTCAGGCTCTGCACCGTTGGGCTGCAGCACCAGGCGTGTCACACCCGCAAGCCGCGCCTTGCCGGCCTGCAGAATCTCGCACATGGTCTCACCGCCCATGCCGCACAGGCTGATCACCGACACCCTGTCATCCGCTTCGATGGCTGCCAGGCCGTCGGCCAGCCGCACGGCGATGTGCGCCTGCAAGCCGTGCTTGCGCACATTACGCTGGGCCGACGCATACGGTGTGGGCGCGACTTCACCGGCCACCGCACAGGCGATGAGCCCGCGGCGCATCAACGCCACGGGCAGGTAGCCGTGGTCCGACCCGATGTCGGCCAGGCGCGCGCCTTGTGGCACATAGGCGGCAACCCGTTCCAAGCGCATGGACAATGTGTGTTCGTTCACGGTCAACCCCTTTGCAATGGGGCGCGATTCTGCCGGTGAACGCCCCGTAATTCAAACACGGGGGCCACCTCGACCCGCACGGCCGGGTGGCGTACGCTTGCTGTTTTCCACCGTCGCAAGGCAAACCTGATCATGGCAAACGCAGATATCACCTACACCCCGGACCCGGATGCAGACGCCATCTCGTCTGACGTCGCCGAGTACAACGGCGTGCTGGTCACCACCCAGATCCCTACCCACCCCGACGGCAGCCTGGCACTGGGCAGCATCGTCGAGCAAAGCGAATGCACGCTGCAGGCCTTGAAAGTGGCACTGGAGAACGCCGGCAGCGGCATGGACCGCGTGCTGCACCTGACCATCTACCTGACCGACATGGCCGACCGCGCCGCCTTCAACGAGGTGTACCAGCGTTTCTTCAGCAAGCCCTGGCCTGTGCGCGCCGCCGTGGGCGTTGCCGCCCTGGCTTTCGACGGCATGCGCGTGGAAGTGACGGCAATGGCCGCCAAGCGCTGATCTGCGCACGGCCAATGCACCTCCGGGCAGGCCAAGGGTGCCGCCCGGCGGTTTCGCCGCTACAATGCGCGCCTAACCGTGACAGCCCGAAACCATAACGACATGTCCCTTCCCAAGAATCACCTGGAACTGCTCAGCCCTGCCCGCGACGTGGCCATTGCCCGTGAAGCGATCCTGCATGGCGCGGATGCCATCTATATCGGCGGCCCAAGCTTCGGCGCACGCCACAATGCCTGTAACGAGGTCGCCGATATCGCCCAGCTGGTCGAGTTCGCGCACCGTTATCACGCACGCGTGTTCACCACCATCAACACCATCCTTCACGACAACGAACTGGAACCTGCACGTGCGCTGATCCACCAGCTGTACGACGCCGGCGTCGACGCCCTGATCGTGCAGGACCTGGGGGTGATGGAGCTGGACATCCCGCCCATCGAGCTGCACGCCAGCACCCAGACCGACATCCGCACCCTGGAGCGCGCGCGCTTCCTCGACCAGGCCGGCTTCTCGCAACTGGTGCTGGCCCGCGAGCTGAACCTGCAGCAAATTCGCGCCATCGCCGCCGAGACCGATGCCGCCATCGAATTCTTCATCCATGGCGCCCTGTGTGTGGCGTTCTCCGGCCAGTGCAACATTTCCCATGCCCAGACCGGTCGCAGTGCCAACCGTGGCGACTGCTCCCAGGCCTGCCGCCTGCCCTACACGCTCAAGGATGATCAGGGCCGGGTAGTAGCGTTCGAGAAACACCTGTTGTCGATGAAGGACAACAACCAGACCGCCAACCTGCGTGACCTGGTGGATGCGGGCGTGCGCTCGTTCAAGATCGAAGGCCGCTACAAGGACATGGGCTATGTGAAGAACATCACCGCCCATTACCGCAAGGAACTCGACGCCATTCTGGAAGATCGCCCAGGCCTGGGCCGCGCCTCCAGCGGCCGCACCGAGCACTTCTTCATCCCTGACCCGGACAAGACCTTCCACCGCGGCAGCACCGACTACTTCGTCACCGACCGCAAGGTCGATATCGGTGCCTTCGATTCGCCCACCTTCACCGGCCTGCCAGTTGGCGTGGTGGAAAAGGTCGGCAAGCGCGACCTGCAAGTGGTCACCGACGTACCGCTGACCAATGGCGACGGCCTGAATGTGCTGGTCAAGCGCGAGGTGGTCGGGTTCCGGGCCAATATCGCCGAGCCCCGTGGCCAGTTCGAGGAAGACGGCCACACCCGCTACCGTTACCGCGTTGAACCCAACGAGATGCCCGAAGGCCTGCACAAGCTCAGGCCCAATCACCCGCTGTCGCGCAACCTGGACCACAACTGGCAGCAGGCCCTGCAGCGCACCTCTGCCGAACGCCGCATTGGCGTGCGCTGGCAGGCGGTGTTGCGCGAACAATGCCTGACGCTGGTGGTGACCAGCGAAGAAGGCGTCAGTGCGCACGTGACACTGGACGGCCCGTTCGGCCCGGCCAACAAGCCCCAGCAGGCACTGGATCAGTTGCACGATCTGCTGGGTCAGTTGGGGACCACCCTGTACCACGCCGACAGCATCGAGCTGGACGCCCCGCAGGCGTACTTCATTCCCAATTCGCAGCTCAAGGCGCTGCGCCGCGAGGCCATCGAGGCATTGACCACGCTGCGCATCCAGGCTCACCCCCACGGCTACCGCAAGCCCGAGGCGACGCCGCCACCGGTCTACCCCGAGTCGCACCTGTCGTTCCTGGCCAACGTGTACAACCAGAAGGCCCGGGACTTCTATCACCGTCACGGCGTACAACTGATCGATGCCGCGTACGAGGCCCACGAGGAGCACGGCGAGGTACCGGTGATGATCACCAAGCACTGCCTGCGCTTCTCGTTCAACCTGTGCCCCAAGCAGGCCAAGGGTGTCACCGGTGTGCGCACCAAGGTGGCGCCCATGCAACTGATTCAGGGCGACGAAGTACTGACGCTCAAGTTCGACTGCAAACCCTGCGAGATGCATGTCATCGGCAAGATGAAAAACCACATCATCGACCTGCCAACCCCTGGCAGCGCCGTGTCGCAAGTGGTCGGGCACATCAGCCCTGAGGACCTGCTCAAAACCATCGTGCGCGCCCCCCACTAAGGGCCCAGGCGGCACTCAGCGTATCTGGTGCTTGTGCAACAGGCGGTAAAAGGTAGGCCGTGAAACACCCAGTACCTTCGCCGCCACGCTCAGGTTGTCACTGTGGCGGTCGAGCACATCGCACAGGGCCTGCCGCTCGGCCCTGTGCTTGTATTCCTCCAGCGTGCCCAGCGGTTGCTGCTGCCCCTGGGCCTGCAACCCCAGGTCCTGTGCTTCGATCTGCCGGCCTTCAGCCAACACCAGGCCGCGACGCACCCGGTTGGCGAGTTCACGCACGTTGCCTGGCCAGTCATGCTGCCCCATGGCAGCCAGTGCGTGTTCGCTGAACGAGCGTGGCCGGCGGCCGGTTTCCAGGCTGTAGAAATGGGCAAAGTGGTTGGCCAGCATCGGCAGGTCGCCATGCCGGTCACGCAGGGGCGCCGTCACCACCTGCAGCACGTTCAGCCGGTAGTACAGGTCTTCACGAAAGCGACCCAGCTCAATGGCCTTTTCCAGGTCCACGTGTGTGGCCGCCAGCACCCGCACATCCACCGGGATCGGTTGGCTGCCGCCAACGCGCTCGATGTGTTTTTCCTGCAAAAATCGCAGCAGGTTGGCCTGAAGCTCCAGCGGCAGGTCGCCGATCTCGTCCAGAAACAGCGTGCCACCGTGGGCCGCCTCGATACGCCCCGCCTTGCGCTGGTGGGCGCCGGTGAACGCGCCCTTCTCATGGCCAAACAGCTCAGACTGGATCAGGTGTTCGGGGATAGCCCCGCAGTTGATCGCAATGAACGGTTGTTCGCTGCGTTGCGACTGACGGTGCAGTGTACGCGCCACCAGTTCCTTGCCCGTGCCGCTTTCGCCGCGGATCAGCACGGGGGATTCGGTGGGTGCCAGCTTGCCCAGCAGTTTGCGCAGCTCGCGGATGGGCCGGCTCTCCCCCAGGAGTTCGTCGTTGGGGTCGTCAACCTTGTTGGCGCCCTTGCCCCGCAACCGCGCCATGCCGAATGCCCGCCCCAGCATGACCTGCACCCGCGAGACGTCAAAGGGCAAGGTGTGGAAGTCGAAAAACCATTCGCAGACAAAATCCCCGAACGCTGGCATGCGCAGCTGCTCGGCACTCAGCACCGCAATCCATTCGGTATTGCTGCGTTTTATCATGTCCTTTACGGCATCTGGCTGCTTGAGGTGCGAGGCCTCCAGGCGCAGCAAGCCCACATCGCACGGATAATCCTGGGCTTGTGCGAGTACACAGCTGTCGACGTCCCACCCCGCTTCGCGCAGCCCAGGCAGCAGCTGATGGCATGCCTCGCAAGGGTCGACGATGAGCAAGCGGCGTTGCGCGGTGGGTTGCTGCATGACCGATCCTTGGCGCCAGGTTTTGGTTTTTTGAGATAAAACAGCAAGTTGTGGCGCCCGATTAACACTAGCAACTCAATTGACGGTTTCCATGACCGTCCGTCTACTGGCCTCGCTTTTTAGATCGCACGGCGGGAATTTTCTGTTTAAAGCGCCCTCCCATAGGCGCAGGTGATCAATTGATTAAACGCCTGTGAACTTTTTTATTGTAAACGTGTGACTTGAACCCACGACCAGAGCATCAGTACTGATAACCCCGCGCTGCATATCGCGATCCTTGAGGCGACCTGGAAGCAACGCGGACTTCACCTGGATGTTTGCGACCACAGAGAGACCGACTCATGAATGCCCCGCTCCGTGTCAACGAAGCACTGCTGATTGCCGACCACGCCTTCGAACCCTTCCAGTGCGTGGCCTGGGATGCCCCCAATGGTACAGGCGAACTTAGCCTGGCCGTGGTTGACCGCACCAATGCCCGTATCGGCAGCAAACAAGTATCCTCGCGCATCTATTCCGATAAAGCCCAGTGGGCCAGCCTGATCGAGGAAGTGCGCGCCGAACTCAGCGAAAAAGGCTATCGCCTGCAACCGTGGTCAATGCCTCGGTAATACCGGCCGCCTGAACAGGTGCGTGGACCCACCACGCACTTGCCCCTCTGAAAGTTGCACGTTTTTTATTGCGACTTGATGCCGCACCCTCGCACTTACTTAATGACGTTCATGGCCTGTATATGCTGATACTCGGCATTCAACTGCAAGGCCAATTGCTGCGCGCGCCCCAACCGTACGGCTGTTATTTCCATATCCACCAACACGGTGCTGCAGGGCAACGGCTGCACGGCCTCCCACTGCTGCAGGCGCCCGTCGGTGAACACCAGGCAGCGCACCTGTTCGCTGGGGTGGGCCTTCTGCCGGGCGATCAGCCATCGTCTGGCCTGCTCCAGCGCGGGTAGCAACGGTGTGCCGCCACCAGCTCCCAGCGCCTGTAGCCAGGGTTGCAATGCTGCTGAGGCCTTCAGCCCGTGACGTTGCCATTGAGGTGCGTGGCCGCTGGCAGTCAGCAGCGCAAGGCGTGCACGCTGGCGGTAGGCCTGGTCGAAAAGCGTTGCCAATACCCCTTTCGCCTGGCCCAGTGCCTGGTTTCGGCGGGTTGAGGCAGAGGCGTCCACAATCACCAGCCACAGCTGAGCCGGCTTGCCCCGATGTACCTGCCAGCACACATCATGACGTTTGCGCGGGCGGCCTTTGAGCAACGTCGGCACCCAGGCAACGCGGCCGCTGGTCTGCTCAACGGCGCGGCCGCGGCTGGCGCCAGCCTGCTGCCCTTTACCAGCGCCGGCATCCGCCACCCGGGCAGGTGATTGACGGATGCTCAGGGCTTTTTTGCCCAGTTCGGCACCTCGCGCCTCGGCCCAGCCGCCACAGGCTGGGGCGGCAAGGCGCCCCAATCCCCGTGGCCGCCCTTTTCCCCAGGCTGGCTGGCGCCTGCCACCTCAGGCTGCGGTGGCGTTGCGGGGGGGTTGGCCTGGGGGGCGTGGCGGCGGCGATGGCGCAGGGCAAATTCCGCGACCGCCTCGATGTCCACCTGCTCTATGGCCTGGCCACCCCGCCAGGCGCTGTGCGCTCGGGCAGCGCGCAGCCACACCAGGTCGGCACGCAAGCCGTCGACCCCGGCGGCGTAGCAGCGTTCGGTAATCAGCGCCAGGGCGTGGTCGTCAAGCGGGATAGCAGCCAGGGCCTGGCGCGCCGCCTGGCAGCGCTCGCGCAACAGCATCTGAGCCTGCGCCCAGTGGCTGCAAAAAGCCTGCGGATCACTGTCGAATGCCAGGCGCCGACGGATGATCTGCTGGCGTGCCTGGGGCTCCGGCAACCCTTCAAGGGCCACGTTCAGGCCAAAGCGGTCGAGCAACTGCGGCCGCAGCTCGCCTTCTTCCGGGTTCATGGTGCCGATCAGCACGAAACGGGCACTGTGGCGGTGAGAGATACCGTCCCGTTCGACCCGGTTGGTGCCACTGGCAGCCACATCGAGCAGCAGGTCCACCAGGGTGTCGGGCAGCAGGTTCACTTCATCGACGTACAGCACGCCACCGTCGGCCTGTGCCAGCACGCCCGGCGAGAACTGCGCCTTGCCCTGCCCCAGTGCCGCATCGAGGTCCAACGTGCCAACCAGGCGCTCTTCACTGGCACCCAACGGCAACGTCACGAATGGCCCTTCACCGAGCAGGTCGGCCAGGCCACGGGCCAGGGTGCTCTTGGCCATACCACGCGGGCCTTCGATCAATACGCCGCCGATCTTCGGGTCGATGGCAGTCAGGCACAGGGCCAGCTTCAGGTCGTCGGCCCCCACCACGGCCGCCAGGGGAAATTGCACGGGTTCACTCATTTCAAGCCTGTTCCTCGCCATCGAGCAGTTGTTCTTCCAAAGCCTCGCGGTAATCGCCCGGCGCCTGCCACAGCCCACGCTGCTGGGCCTCGAGCAAACGTTCGGTGAGGTCGCGCAGGGCTTCGGGGTTGTGCTCACGCATGAAATCGCGGGTTGCCGGGTCCAGCACGTAGGCGTCAGCCAGCGATTGATAATGATGGTCGTCGATCAGGTGCGTGGTGGCGTCGAACGCGAACAGGTTGTCCACGGTAGCTGCCATTTCGAACGCACCCTTGTAGCCGTGGCGCTTTACGCCGTCGATCCACTTCGGGTTCAACGCACGCGCGCGGATGACCCGGTTGAGTTCTTCCTTGAGCGTGCGAATACGCGGCCGGTCAACCTGGCTGTGGTCACCGTGGTAGCTGGCCACCGGCGCCCCAACCAGGGTTTCGGAGGCCGCCAGCATGCCACCCTGGAACTGGTAGTAATCGTTGGAATCGAGCAGGTCGTGCTCGTGGTTGTCCTGGTTCTGCAGCACCGCCTGCACACGTGCCAGCCGCTGGGCAAACTGCGCCCGGGCTGGCGTGCCTTCGTCGCTGGCGCCATAGGCATACCCGCCGTGGTTCAGGTACACCTCGGCCAGGTCTTCGCGGGTGTGCCACAGCTGCCCGTCAATGGCGTTCTGCACCCCGGCGCCATAAGCACCGGGCTTGGCCCCGAATATACGCCAGCCCGCCTGGCGTGCCGCCTGCTCGGCGCCCACGCCCTGCGCCTGCAAGGTTGCCCGTTCGCTGCGCACGCGGGCCGCCAGCGGGTTGAGGTCGTCGGGTTCGTCCAGCCCGGCCACCGCTTGCACCGCGGCGTCGAACAGGCGGATAAGGTTGCCGAATGCATCGCGGAAAAACCCTGACACGCGTAGGGTGACGTCCACCCGGGGCCTGTCCAGCAGGCTCAGGGGCAGGATCTCGAAATCGTCCACGCGCTGGCTGCCCGTGGCCCACACGGGCCGCACGCCCATCAGTGCCATGGCCTGGGCGATGTCGTCACCGCCCGTGCGCATGGTCGCCGTGCCCCACACCGACAGGCCCAACTGGCGCAGGTGGTCGCCATGCTCCTGCAGGTGCCGCTCAAGGATCAGGTTGGCGGACGCGAAGCCCAGGCGCCAAGCCGTCGTGGTGGGCAGGTTGCGTACGTCCACGGTATAGAAGTTACGGCCCGTTGGTAGCACGTCGAGCCTGCCACGGCTGGGCGCGCCACTGGGCCCGGCCGGCACGAAGCGGCCCGCCAGTGCCGCCAGCAGGCCGTGCACTTCTGCTGCGCCACAGGCGTCCAGGCACGGCGCGACTGATTCGCGCAGGGCCTGGATCACCTCATGCACGGGCTGCCACAGGCCCTCATCCGGGTAGGGGACTACGCCTTCCAGCGCTTGCTCGATCATCTGCAACGCCAGTAATTCCAGGCGCTCGCGGGTGTCGCCGCAGGTGCGCCACGGCGCCTCGCACATGCCCTGCAACTGGGCTGGGCGCGGGCCCTGCCAGGGCTCACCCAAGTCGCAGTCGAGCGGGTCGAACCCCGGGACCAGCACCTTGGCCAGGGCCCGTAACAGGCTGGCGTTGCCACCCCGGCCATCTGCGCGTTCCACCCGCAGCAGCGCCAGCAGTGTGTCCAGGCGCAGCCGGCCCTGAGGCGATTGGCCGAACACATGCAGGCCGTCGCGGATCTGCGACTCCTTGAGGTCGCACAGGTAGGTGTCCAGGCGCGGCAACCACACGGCCGCATCGTCCAGTTGCCCCTCCAGTTGCAGTTCCCGGTCGATATGGTTGGCCTTGACCAGTTCGAGGATGTCGCACTGCAGCTCCCGCGCCCGGCGAGGGTCCAGCAACTGCGCTTCGTAGAACTCGTCCGCCAGTTGTTCCAGGTGGCGCAGCGGGCCGTAGGTTTCGGCCCGGGTCAGGGGCGGCATCAGGTGGTCGATGATCACCGCGTGGGTGCGGCGCTTGGCCTGGGCGCCCTCGCCCGGGTCATTGACAATGAACGGGTAGACATTCGGCAGCGGGCCGAGCAAGGCATCTGGCCAACAGGTTGCCGACAGCCCGACCCCTTTGCCAGGCAACCACTCGAGGTTGCCGTGTTTGCCAACGTGGATCACCGCATCGGCGGCGTAGACGTGACGCAGCCAAAAGTAGAAAGCCAGGTAACCATGAGGGGGCACCAGGTCTGGGTCGTGGTACACCGCACTGGGGTCCACCTGGTAGCCCCGCGCCGGCTGGATGCCGACGAAGGTCAGACCAAAGCGCAGCCCGGCCACCATCAACCGGCCGCTGCGGTACATCGGGTCCTGCTCGGGTGGGCCCCAACGCTCCAGCACAGCCTGCCGGTTGGCCTCGGGCAGGCGCTCGAACGCGGCCAGGTAGTCGGCCATGCCGAGGCTCTGCGCGCAGGGCCGCATGTCGAGCTGGTCCAGGTCGTTGGTGACGCCGCCAAGCAGCGCATGAATGAGTTGTGTGCCGCTGCCGGGCAGATCCGCCAGGGGGTAGCCCTCGGCGCGCAGCGCCTGGAGGATAGTAAGCGCGGCAGCGGGCGTGTCCAGGCCTACGCCGTTGCCGATGCGGCCATCGCGTGTCGGGTAGTTGGCCAGTATCAGCGCCACACGCTTCTGGCCGTTGGGCAAACGCGCCAAAGCCACCCAGCGCCTGGCCAGTTCGGCGACAAAGTCCATGCGCTCAGGGTGGGCGCGGTAGCACACCACATCTGACTGGCTGCGCTCGCTGTGCCAGGCCATGTCCTTGAAGCTGACCGGGCGGGTGATGATGCGCCCGTCCAGTTCAGGCAAGGCAATATGCATGGCCAGGTCGCGTGCCCCCAGCCCCTGCTCGCTGGCTTCCCAGCCTGGCTGGTTATCCTGCGCGCAAATCGCCTGCAGCACCGGTACGTCGCGCCGCAGTGGCCGAAGGTTTGGCCGCTCCGGGCTGGACAACGCGAACCCGGTGGTATTGAGCACCACCTCAGCGCCCACTTCATCCAGCCATGCCTCCACCTGCTCGAGGCAGGCGGGCTCTTTCAGGCTGGCAACGGCGATGGGTAGCGGGTTAAGGCCGGCGGCTTGCAGGCGTTGGCAGAACACGTCAATGAACGCGGTATTCGCCGCCTGCAAGTGAGAGCGGTAGAACAACAACGGCGCGACCGGGTGCTCAGGGTGCCAGTGCGGGTACCAGTCCTCCAGCGCGGCGCTGCCCTTGGCCGGGTGATACACCGTGGTGCGTGCCAGGGGCTGTGGCTCATCCCAGGCATACTCGCGGCCCAGCCATTGGCTGGCCAGGCAGTGGAACAGGTTGAGGGCATTGGCCTTGCCGCCCTGGCGCAGGTAGTGCCAGAGGCGCTCGGCCTGCTCGCCCTGCACCGTGCCAAGGCCGGTCAGCTCGGGGTCGGGGCGATCGTCGCCGGGTACCAGGATCAACTGCACGCCGCGGGCGGCCAGGCCAACCAGTTGCTCCACACCATAACGCCAGTAGCCGACGCCGCCGTGCAGCGATACCAGGATCACCTTGGCGTGCTGCAGCACCTGGTCGACATACAGGTCAACCGACGCATGGTTCTGCACCTGCATGGGGTTGGCCAGGCGCAGCGTGGGGAAATCGTCAGGCAGTTGCTCGGCACTGTCGGCGAGCAACGCCAGGTGCGAATCGCCGCTGCAGAGAATCACCAGCTCGGCAGGTGTCTGGCCAAGGTCGGCAATGCTGTCGTCCGGCACGAAGCCGCCGGGCTGGGTCCGCAGCAAGTGCATGGGTCAGGCGCCCAGGGCCTGGCGCAGGCGGGCTTCCAGCAGGGCTGCATCCAGTTCCTGGCCAATCAGCACCATGCGCGTCACCCGCGGCTCATCAGCGCGCCATGCACGGTCGAAGTGCTTGTCAAAACGGGTACCCACCCCCTGCACCAGCAGGCGCATCGGCTTGCCGGGGACGGCGGCGAAGCCTTTGACACGCAGGATGCCGAACTCCACCACCAGTTGCGTCAGGGCCCCCAGCAGCAAGGCTTCATCGGCTTCGGGCAAGTCGATGGAAATGGAGTCGAAGGCATCGTGGTCATGGTCGTCATGGTCATCGCCGTCGTGGTGGCTGTCATGGTGCGTGCGGCGGCCGTCGATGTGCACTTCGGACTCCGCGCCCATGCCCAGCAGTACCTCCAGCGGCAGCTTGCCGCTGTTGGCCTCGACGACCTTCACTGCCGCTGGCAGCTCTTCGGCGACTTCGGCGCGGACCTTGGCCAGGCCCTCGGCATCGATCAGGTCGGCCTTGTTCAGAACCACCAGGTCGGCGCTGGCCAACTGGTCGGCGAACAGCTCGTGCAGTGGCGATTCGTGGTCCAGGTTAGGGTCGAGCTTGCGCTGGGCGTCGACCTGCTCCGGGTAGGCGGCGAAGGTGCCGGCAGCCACTGCCGGGCTGTCGACCACGGTAATGACGGCATCGACGGTGCAGGCGTTGCGGATTTCTGGCCACTGGAAGGCCTGGACCAACGGTTTGGGCAAGGCCAGGCCGCTGGTTTCGATCAGGATGTGGTCCAGGTCGCCGCGCCGTGCCACCAGTTCGCGCATCACCGGGAAGAACTCTTCCTGAACGGTACAGCACAGGCAACCGTTGGCCAGTTCGTAAACCCGGCCGGTGGCCTCTTCTTCGGTGCAACCGATGCTGCACTGCTTGAGAATGTCGCCGTCGATGCCCAGCTCGCCGAACTCATTGACGATGACCGCAATGCGGCGGCCCTGGGCGTTGTCGAGCATGTGCCGCAGCAACGTGGTCTTGCCCGAGCCGAGGAAGCCGGTGACGATGGTGACAGGTAGCTTGGCCAGTGTTTTCATGTCGCATTGCCCTTGGCAGAGTGGCGCGGGCATGCAGGACGACAGCCTGCGGCCATGCTGGCCGGGCGTGTTCGCCACCGGATCACCCCGCCCGGTTTAAAGTCGAAAACGTGTCGAGGCAGGTCTCCTGGCTTGCACCGTTCCAGCGCTCTGCAATGCGAACAGGCTGGGGGATGACGCCTTCCCGCGCGGTGGCGCAGTGGCTGTGTCGATCCGTAAGGTGCTTACAGTTGCGGGGGCAGCCGCGGCTTGAACCGCGTTCCCGTCTTAGCTTCGGTCTGGCCGAAGAACCTCGAACCGGCAAGGCTACGCAGTGGCTGGCAGGTGGTCAACCACTGCCGGCCGTTGCTGGCGTGTCGATGCACTTTACCCTCTGCCGATTCTCCGCTAGGGTGGCATTTCCCCTGCCACGAGGTGTTCGTCCAATGCGCCATTGATGCCGCCGTCTGTCCGACGGCCAGCCTTCAGCCTCCGGTTCGCTCCGGAGATGTCGCGGCATTCGTGGAGTTGCTCATGACCGACCCATCCATCCTGACGCTCGACAGCGTCACCCTGGCCTTGCCTGATGGCAGGCTGTTGTTCGACAACCTCAACGCCACTTTCGACCGCAGCCGCACCGGCCTGGTCGGGCGCAATGGCGTGGGCAAAAGCCTGCTTGCCCAGGTAATGGCCGGCCAGCGCGCGCCCAGCAGCGGTACCTGCCAGCGCCAGGGCCACGTGCATCTGCTGGGCCAGCAGGTAATCGAGCACAGTGCCACTGTTGCCGACCTGGCCCAGGTGGGCCCGGTGATCGCAGCCCTTCAACGCATCGAACAAGGCAGCGTAGATGCCGCAGACTTCGACACCGTGGGCGAGCGCTGGGGCATCCGCGAGCAGTTGCAGGCACTGCTGCAACGCCATGGCCTGGGCCAGCTCGACTGGCGCACGCCTGCGCGCTGCCTGAGTGGTGGCCAGGCCATGCGCGTGGCGCTGATCGGGGCCTGGCTGAGTGACGCGGACTACCTGATACTTGACGAGCCCAGCAACCACCTCGACGGCCCTGCGCGCGCCGAGCTGCTGGGTATGATCAAGGCCTGGGACCGCGGCATGCTGGTCATCAGCCACGACCGCACACTGCTGGGGCACATGGCGCGTATCCTTGAGCTGTCCAGCCTGGGCCTGCGGGCGTACGGCGGGGATTACAACCACTACCTGGCGCAGAAAAGTGCCGAGGCAACCCACGCCCAGCAGCACCTGGCGCACCTTAAACGGCAACAACTTCGCCAGGCCCGTGACCGCCAGCAGCAGCGCGAAAACCTTGAGAAGGCCCAGGCCCGGGCGGGGCGCACCGCCAAGGTTGCCAACCAGGCCAAGATCATTGTCGACCGCCGCCAGCAGGTGGGCCAGGCCACGCTTGGCAAACAGCGCCGCCAGCACCGGAGTGCCGAGCAGGCGATGCAGGCTGAAATCCGCACAGCAGCGGGTGATACCGAACAGTGCAGCACTATCCACGTACACGCCCCTACCCCGCAGCGCCATGCCGGCCGGCAGGTGCTGGCCCTGCAAGACCTGCGCTTGCCCCACGGTACCCAGCAGCCCGTCACACTGCGCATGCAGGTTGGCCAGCGGTTGGGCCTGGTGGGGGCCAACGGCAGCGGTAAGTCCACACTGCTGCGCATGATCGACGGGCAACTGCCCTCACCAGGTGGCAGCCTGGTGCTCACTGGCGAAGCCGCCCTGCTCGACCAGTATTGCACCCTGCTGAACGGCACCGACAGCGCGCTGCAACACCTGCAACGGGCCAACCCGGCACTCCACCAGGACGAGCTGCGCAGCCGGCTGGCGCAACTGGGCCTGGACGCCGCCCGCGTGGGCCTGCCCAGCAGCCTGCTCAGCGGAGGTGAACGCATGAAGGCCGCACTGGCGGCGATCCTTTATCGCCAGCAGCCCCTGGACCTGTTGTTGCTGGACGAGCCCGGCAACCACCTGGACCTGCCGTCGCTCGAGGCCGTGCAGGCGATGCTCGGGCAGTATCGCGGGGCCCTGATCATCGCTTCGCACGACGCCATCTTGCTTGAGCAACTGGCCCTGGATGAGTACCTGAAACTGTAGAGGCGGCCGACAACGCGGCATTTTCCGACTGGCCGTTCCCGATCCGCTGCGGATGTATTATGGTGGCGAGGTGCGCATATAACAGCAGCCCGAGCGATCGGGCACTAGCAAGACAACGAGGGTGTCATGAGCAACGAAAGCATTAACTGGGACAAGCTCGGCTTCGACTACATCAAGACCGACAAACGCTACCTGTCTGTCTGGCGCAATGGCGAGTGGGACAAAGGCACCCTGACCGACGACAACGTGCTGCACATCAGTGAAGGCTCCACCGCCCTGCACTACGGCCAGCAGTGCTTCGAAGGCCTCAAGGCCTACCGCTGCAAGGACGGCTCCATCAACCTGTTCCGCCCGGACCAGAACGCCGCCCGCATGCAGCGCAGCTGTGCGCGCCTGCTGATGCCCCATGTACCCACCGAGGTGTTCATCGAGGCCTGCAAGCAGGTGGTCAAGGCCAATGAAAAGTTCGTGCCGCCCCACGGCAAAGGTGCGCTTTACCTGCGCCCGTTCGTGATTGGCACCGGTGACAACATTGGTGTGCGCACTGCACCGGAATTCATCTTCTCGGTGTTCGCCATCCCGGTGGGCTCGTACTTCAAAGGTGGCATGAAGCCGCACAACTTCCAGATTTCCAGCTTCGACCGCGCGGCCCCCCAAGGCACCGGCGCAGCCAAGGTCGGCGGCAACTACGCGGCCAGCCTGCAACCTGGCGCTGAAGCCAAAAAGGCAAACTTCGCCGATGCCATCTACCTCGACCCGCTGACCCACAGCAAAATCGAGGAAGTGGGCTCTGCCAACTTCTTCGGCATTACCGGCAACAACGAATTCGTCACCCCGAAGTCGGCCTCGGTACTGCCGGGCATTACCCGCCTGTCGCTGATGGAGCTGGCGCAATCGCGCCTGGGCCTGACGGTGGTCGAAGGCGATGTGGAGATCAGCAACCTGGACCGTTTCGTCGAAGCCGGCGCCTGCGGTACCGCTGCGGTGATCACGCCCATCGGCGGCATCGAGTACAACGGCAAGCTGCATGTGTTCCACGACCTGGAGAAGGTCGGCCCGGTTACCCAAAAGCTCTACAACGAGCTGACCGGCATCCAGAGCGGTGACGTGGAAGCCCCAGCAGGCTGGATCGTCAAAGTCGCCTGATCCGCGGCTGCGCAGCCTGCCAGGGCTGCGCAGCACCGCTTCACAACGGTTTTCATGCACGCCCCGTGCAGGTATCCTTGGCCGCTCAAACGCAAGCCTCCCAGGACGAAGACCATGACCAGGCCCCTTCTGTTGCTAGGCGCTGCATTGCTGTTCAGCCCGGCGCTAATGGCCCAGCAGATGAAACGTGAACTGGGCGACTTCAACTTCACGCTCGGTACCACCCCTTCGCGCAGCATGGCTCAAGGGCTGATCTCCCCCAGCGCCACCGGCGCCTTTCATGGCGGGCTGGACCTCAGCCATGCCAATGGCTGGTACCTCGGCCAGTATGCCCCCAGCATGGGCGTAGCGCCCGGCTCCACCCTGCGCCTGGACAGCTACATCGGCTACAAACACCACTTCGACAGCACCTTGGGCTACGAAGTAGGCCTGATCCATTACAGCCAACCCAATATCGCGGGTGCCGACAGCCACGCCTTATATGGCGGCATTTCGGTTCTGGGCAGCCGTTTCGGTGGGGCGCTGCGCGACAACCCCAGCAACCGTACCGGCACCCTGTTCGCTGATTTCGGCCAGATCCCCCTGCTGAACGCCGACTTGACCGTTAAACTGGCCCACCATCAGTTGGGAACACCCTTCACCATTGGTGACGGCAGCCAGGTCAGCGCGTTTTCTGACTGGTCCCTGGAGCTCTCCCGCCCCTGGCTCGGGATCGACCTCAACCTGATCTACAGCAATTCCAACCTCAACGGTGGCGGTTGTGATGCCTATGCCGGGATCAATACCTACTGCGAAAGCGTGGTAACGCTCAAGGCGCAGCGCAGTTTCTTCTAGCGGCGCGGGCTCAGGGCCAAGGCGATGCCGCCGAGCACGACCGCGCAAGCCAGCGCCAAGCGCAGGGACAACGGCTCGCCGACCAGCAATACCCCGCCCAAGGCCGCGATAACCGGCACGCTGAGTTGCAAGGTGGCGGCCTGCTGCGCGCTGATCCGCCGTACCACGCTGTACCACACCGCATAGCCCGCCCCGGACGCAATGGCGCCAGAGGCGAGCCCGTAGCCAAAACCCGAAAGCGACAATTGCAGGCCACTGCCCATCCACAGCATCGGGGCCAGCAGCACCAGGCATGCCAAGCTGCGCACGAAGTTGCCGGCGGTGTCAGCCAATGGCCGTGGTGAGCCTTTGCCCAGCAAGGTGTAGATGCCCCAGGCCACCCCTGCAAGCGCCATCAACAAGGCACTGGACAACCCCGGCGCCGCCGCACCAGGCAACAACAACACCAGCAGCCCTGCGAATGCCAATGCCATACCGGTCAGCACCCGCAGCGTTATCCGCTCACCCCTGTACCAGGCAAAGCCGAACATGGTGATTTGCACGGCGCCAAACAGCAGCAGCGCGCCAGCGCCGGCACTGAGCTGCACATAGGCAGCAGAGAACAGAAAGGCGTACAGGAACAGCGCCAGCGCCCCACGCCAGCTGCCACCCAGGCTCAGGGCGGGCTTGCGCAGACGGGTCAGCAGCAACAGAAACAGGGCGCCGCCGACCAGGCGGATGACGGTGAAGCTCACGGGGTCGGCTGCCCCGCCCTTCAACGCGAGGCGGCAAAGCACGGAATTGGCGGCAAATGCCACCAGGCTGAACAGTGCTGGCCCGAGCCAGGCTACGATCTGGTCGCCCGGGCGCGTGGTAGTGCCTGAACCCATGGTGTGGCCACCTCTGAGAACGGTTTGCGGTCATGCCAGCGGCAACTGGCTTCTGCAGAGGGGTATACCGCAGAGCATGACGGTGCCGCTACCTACCTTGGGAGGAGGCTGGCGCTACCGCCACTGCATCAATCTCAATCAACATGCCATCCAGGGCAAGCCGCGGCACGGGGATCAACGTGCAGGTTGGCTTCATGGCCGTACCCCATGCCCGGTCCGCTTCTGCCACCCACTCGGCCAGGCGCTCCTGGCAGTGGTCGACGATCAGCAGGGTCAGCTTGCACACCTGCCCCAGGCTGGCGCCACCGGATGCGAGTGCCAGCTCCAGGTTGGCCAGCGCCTGCCGCGCTTGGTCCTGGAAATTGGCTGACAATACCCCCTCGGCGCTTTCGCCCCCTTGGCCTGCAATGAACAGCAAGCAGCTGCCCGCAGGCACTTGCGCAACATGGGAGTAGCCATTGCCAGTGGGGTCGTAGAGGCCTTGCGGATTGCTCAGAACAACGGTAGCTGGGTCAGTCACGGTGCGCCCTCGGTCGTTTGATGTGAGCCGGGAGTATCGGACCTCAAGCCTGCTTAAGGTCAAGCGTGATCGTGCCCAAACGAAAGCGCCCGTGCCAGGGCACTTTGCCTTGGCACGGGCTGCAATCACAGCGTTCAGTGTTTAAACAGGGGCGCGCTACTAGATGCTACCTACTTCTCTTCCAGCACCGAGCGCCCCTTGACGGCGCGTGGCCCGCGTACCGCCCAGGCCAGAAGGCCCAGCACAGGCAACCAGACTACAACGATCACCCAGAGCATCTTGCGCTCTGCGCGTCGGTCGCTGCCGATGATGTGCCAGATGGCCCACGTCTCCAGCAGAACCACGAAGATTGCGACGAAGAACCACATTGTTCCGATTTCCATGAGCATCCTCCCAATGGCACTTACTGTATTGGTGCACGCCGAGGGCTCAGGGTTCCGTTCATTGTGTGGCCTGGGCCTGCTCAAGTGCCGAGCGCAGTGCCTGCGCGTCGGCGAAGCTGCGTTGGCTGACCCATGTGCCGCGGTCCAGTTGCAACCACTGCACCTGCCCTTCCTCACCCTGGTATCGGCTGGCTACCTGCCCCTCTCGATCAAGCAGTACACGGTAAGTGTAATCGCGCATTGCGGGGACGGCGAACAGCTTGCTGATCAGGGCTGGCATGCGCTGGATATCAGCCACGAAGACTGCGTGCCGGGCCTCCAGATACCCTTTGGGCAGCTCGGCCATGGCGGCCTTGACCAGTTTGGCGCCGTCCATGTCACGCGCCACCAGCAGAATGCGGGTGTCTGCATCCAGGGTGTACGGGCGGTCGTATTGGTCCAGCAAGGTCCAGGGTGCCAGCTTGCTGCCCGGCTCGGCAGCCTGCGCCCACAGCGGTAACAGACAGAACAACAGGGCAACGGCGTATTTCATGAGGGCGTCCTCAGTGGCGGGGACGCCAGCATAACCACAATGCGTGTCGCCAGACAGCGTGCCTGTACGCGACCTGCACATAGACACGCCCACCCAGGCGATTGTCTTTCGCCGGGGCACCGGCCACACTCAGCGGGCCAGCCAGCAAGCGGAGTCCAGAGTGGCCACAGCACGTCAGTTCAGCAAGAAGACCAGTACCAGCAACATGCTGAGGCTGAAGTCTGCCAGCGCCAGCGCGCTGACACCCTATCGGGTTGATTTCGTCCTGCTCGAACACTTCTCCATGGCCAGCTTCACCGTGGCCATGGACGTGCTGGTCACGGCCAACTTGCTGCGCGCTGACAGCTTCCAGTTCACCCCGCTGTCCCTCGACGGTGACCGGGTGCTCAGTGACCTGGGGCTGGAACTGGTGGCCACCGAACTGTCGCCCCAGGCACTCAAACACCTGGACCTGCTGGTGATCTGCGGCGGCCTGCGCACGCCCCTGAAATACCCGGAGCTGGACCGCCTGCTGGACGACTGCGCCAGCCAGGGCATGGCCCTTGGCGGCCTGTGGAACGGCGCCTGGTTTCTCGGCCGCGCCGGGGTGCTGGACGATTATGGTTGCAGTATCCACCCCGAACAACGCGCCAGCCTGTCGGAACGCAGCCCGCAGACGCGCATCACCCCGGCCAGCTTCACGCTCGACCGCGACCGCCTCAGCGCCGCCAGCCCCAATGGGGCCATGGAACTGATGCTGGGCCTGGTGCGCAGGCTGTACGGTGACGGCCTCGCCGAGGGAGTGGAGGAAATCCTGTCGTTCTCGGGCGCACGCTACAGGCAGGTTGGCCCAGGCGCGAAAAAATCGATGAGCCTGCACCTGCGCACCATTGTCGAGCTGATGGAAAACAACCTGGAGGAAACCCTCAGCCTCGACCAGCTCGCCGCCTACAGCGGCCGCTCGCGGCGGCAGATCGACCGGCTGTTCCAGGCGCAGCTGGGGACGTCACCCCGGCGGTACTACATGGAGCTGCGCATCACCAAGAGCCGCCGGCTGCTGCAGTATTCCGACCTCTCGGTGATGGAGGTGGCCGTGGCCTGTGGCTTTGTGTCGGTGTCCCACTTCAGCAAATGCTACGCAGCGTATTTTGGCTACCCGCCTTCACGTGAACAGCGGCTGGGGGACTGAGCACCCCATTGCACAGGTGGGCCGGCTCAGGCGCGGATGTACCCCAATACTGCGTCGCAGATCATCGCCTTGTGGCGCTGCTTGATGTCGTCGTCCAGCAGGTCGATCTGGAAGATTTCACCGAAGGTATGCCGGTTGGACACCCGGTAGAAGCAGAACGCGCTCATCAGCATGTGCAGGTCGATCACCTGAATGCCTGCGCGGAACACGCCTTCCTGCACGCCCCGCTGCAAGGTGTTGCCCAGCGCCTGCAGCACCAGGCTACTCATTTCGCGAATGACCGGTGACTGCTTGACGTATTCACCGTAATGGATGTTTTCGGTGCAGATGATCCGCACGAAGTCGACATTGCGGTCATGGTGATCGAAGGTGAACTCCACCAGCCGGCGGATGGCCTGCTCGGCCGGCAATGATTCCAGGTCCAGGCTTTGCTCGGTCTTGCGAATGTCGCCATACAGCTTGACCAGGCACTCGCAATACAGCTGCTCCTTGCTGCCGAAGTAGTAGTAGATCATGCGCTTCGAAGTTGCGGTGCGTTCGGCAATGGCATCCACCCGTGCCCCAGCCAGGCCCTGCTGGACAAACTCGATGATGGCGGCCTGAAGGATGTCCTCACGGGTTTTTTCGGGGTTGTTCTTGCGCGTGCGGCGCCCCCGTTCTTGTTCGTGTGGGCCGGGGCTGACTACGGAATCACTCATACCACTCACAGGCTCTTTATTGGAATGTGCGCGGATTATCCGTGAGCCGGGCGGTGCAGGGAAGCGTGGCGTTGGTCGCAGGGCTTCCGCCCGCCATCACTGGTTGGCGACCTGGGTGGGCTCGGCGGGCGGTGCCAAATGCAGTACGCGGTTGCGCCCACCTTCGGCGAGCAGGTAACCCCCTTTGCCGTCGGCCACGATCGACTGCGGCGCCTTGAGGAACGACAGCACGGTCTGCTGCGTGCCATCGGGGCGAATGCGCAGCAGCCGGGCCCGGTGCGTGTTGTCTTCGCTGATCCACAGGCCGCGCTGGTCGCAGTACAGGAAGGTGGGGTTGCTAAGGCCCTCGACCACGACCGGGTCTTTGCCGTCCTTGGACAATGCCCTCACCCGGCCATCGGCCTTTTGGGTGTACAACAGGCGACCGTCGCACCGGGTAAGGCCTTCGGCTTCGGTCAAACCCGAGCGCAGCACATCGACGTGCCCGTTACGCCAGTCATAGCGCATCAGGCGGCCATCGCCCTTGCGGTCTTCAACAGCGTACAGGTGGTCACCCTCATTCCACAGGCCCTGTACGGCGATGCCGTCGAACAACGGCGTTACCTGGCCGTTACGGGCCAGGCTGACCGGCGCAAGCCCTCCTTCCTGGCTGAACACCCAGCCACCTCTCGCGGCGACCATACCGTCCGGTTTGGACAATTTATCGATGAGCACTTTGCGCTCGCCGTCGGCGGTGATCCGCAAGATGCTGCCGCGGCCGTCATCCAGTTCACGGCTGACCAGCAGGCTGCCGTCGGCCTGCGGCAACAGCGATGCCGCCTTGGCGACGTCCGTGTGCAGCACGTCTACATCCCAGCCAGGTGCGGCTTGTACGGGGTAGAAACTTTGCCAGGCAAAAAAGCCGAGGGTGGCGATCACCAGGCCAGAGGTGGCGGCAAAAGCCAGGCGGGTGCTGCGCTTGCGCAGGGTCAGCGGCATACAGGGGCTCCATTATTCTGCGCGTGATCCTATCAACCAGATGTGAAAAAAATGTCGAGCGCAGGACGATCATTACAAAACAAAAGGATATATAAATAACAAAATGATATAGCCATTAGAAATATAAAAATTGAAAGTTTGTGATTGGCTGCTTAGTTTTGATGGCATTCATTACCTCTCGCCCCAGGAGACCTGCCATGCCCAATCGCGTTTTTTCACCCCTGCGCCGCCTATTGGTGGGCGGTCTGCTGGCAGGCCTTGCCGGCGCCCTGCTCCCCACCTCGTCAGCGGTGGCCGATGAGGCCAAAACCCTGCGTATCGGTTATCAGAAGTTCAACAGCATCAACATCCTCAAAGGCAGTGGCGCACTGGAAAAAGCCCTGGCACCCCAAGGCGTGACAGTGAGCTGGCATGAGTTCGCCGCCGGCCCACAGTTGCTCGAAGCCCTTAGCACAGGTGCCATCGACCTCGGCCATGCAGCGGATGCCCCCTCGGTATTCGCCCAGGCTGCCGGCAAGCCGGTGGTCTACCTGGCTGCCGAGCAGCCTTACCCACGTGGCATCGGCCTGGTGGTGCGCGAACAGGACCAGCTGACCGCGGTGCAGGACCTCAAGGGCAAGCGCGTTGCCACCGGCCGCGGCTGGAACGCCCAATACCTGCTGGCTGTTGCCTTGGAGCAGGCCGGCCTGAGCTACCAGGACATCACTCCCGCCTACGTCAACAACGCCGCCGATGCTGTGGCGGCGCTGCAATCAGGTAGCGTACAGGCGGCGACACTGTGGGACCCGTTCCTGGCTGCCGCCGAAAGCCAGCCCGGCCTGAAAAACCTGCGTGATGGCACCGGTCTGTCCAACAACCGCACCTTCTACCTCTCCACTGCCCCATTTGCCGACCAGAACCGCGCCTTGCTCAAAACGTTCTTCGCCGAGCTGGCCAAGGTCAGCCAGTGGGCCAATACCAAGCCGGCCGACGTCGCGGCCTTGCTGGCGCCACAGCTGGGTATCAGCGCCAGCGTGCTGGAGGTGGCCAGCGAACGGCGCAACTACAATGCCGTGCCCATCACCCCACAGATCGTTGCCGAACAGCAGAAGCTGGCGGATACCTTCCAGGGGCTTGGCCTGATCCCGCGCAAGTTGCAGGTGGCCGATGCGGTCTACCCCACTTCCGTACTGCCTTGAACCGGAGTCTGCCTGCCATGCCCCGCCCTATCCGCTTCAATGCGTTCAGCATGAATGCCGCCAGCCATCAATCCCCCGGCCTGTGGCGCCACCCGCGCAATACCAGCGTGGCTTTCAACCAACTGAGCTACTGGACCGACCTGGCCCGGCTGCTGGAAAAGGGCTTGTTCGATGCGCTGTTCATCGCCGACGTGCTGGGTATCTACGATGTCTACCAGGGCAGCGCGGATGCGGCGTTGCGCGGTGGCGTGCAAGTGCCGGTGAATGACCCGTTACTGCTGGTGCCTGCCATGGCCGGCGTTACCGAGCACCTGGGCTTTGGTGTGACCTTTTCCCTCACTTATGAACACCCCTACCCGTTCGCACGGCGCATGTCCACGCTCGATCACCTGAGCAATGGGCGCGTGGGGTGGAACATCGTGACCGGCTACCTGGACAGCGCCGCCCGCAACCTGGGGCTGCCCAGGCAACTGGGGCACGATGAACGCTATGACCTGGCTGAAGAGTACCTTGAGGTGCTGTACAAGCTTTGGGAAAAAAGCTGGGAGGATGATGCCGTGGTGCTGGACCGTGAAAGCGGCCGTTACACCGACCCCTCGCGCGTGCATCTCATTGAACATGCTGGGGAGCACTTCCAGGTGCCGGGCATGCACCTGTGCCAGCCGTCGCCACAACGTACACCGGTTCTGTTCCAGGCCGGCGCGTCAGCGCGCGGTCAGCAATTTGCGGCGCGGCATGCCGAATGCGTGTTCATCAGCGGGCCGACGCCGACGGTGCTGCGCCGCTACGCCGAGGGCGTGCGCCAGGCCGCTGCGGCGGTGGGGCGTGGCCGTGATCAGGTGCTGATCTACGCCCAGGCGCTGCTGATCGTTGCGCCCACCCATGACGAGGCCCAGGCCCGCTTCGATGAATACCGCCGGTACGTGGACCTGGATGCTGCGCTGGCGCTGCTGTCCGGGTGGACGGGCATCGATTTCGCAGGCCTGGACCCTGACGCGCCCATAGAATACGTGGAAAACGACGCCGGCCGCGCGGCGCTGGCGGCCTTCACCGCGGCCGACCCAGAGCGGCGCTGGACGGTTGCCGAAGCGGCACGGTTCATTGGCCTGGGTGGGCGCGGCCCGGTACTGCTCGGCACGCCGGCAGAGGTGGCTGACCAGCTGGAGCACTGGATGGACCAGACCGGTATCGATGGTTTCAACCTGACCTATGCCGTGCAGCCGGACGACCTGACCCACGTTGTGGAACTGCTGGTGCCGGAGTTGCAGCGGCGCGGCCGCTACCCGCTGCAGTATGCCGACGGTACGTTGCGCAACAAGCTGTTTGGCAACGGTGACAGGCTGCCCCGCCAGCACGCGGGGCAGCACGTCAGTATTCAGCCAGCAAATACCGGGTATTCCAACATTTAATTTGTGGATGCGCCCGGCTCGCCCCTATTCTGTCGCCACGTCCCCTGCGCCGCACCGGCCGGTGCGGTTCACGGCATGGGGATAGAACAACAAGTCGAGATCATCCATGTCGAAACACACCTACTTCGCCCCCCACGGTGGGCACCCGGCTCAAACCGAGCTGCTGACTGACCGTGCCATGTTCACCGAAGCCTATGCTGTAATCCCCAAAGGCGTGATGCGTGACATCGTCACCAGCCACCTGCCGTTCTGGGACAAGATGCGCATGTGGGTCATCGCCAGGCCTTTGACCGGTTTTGCCGAGACCTTCTCCCAGTACATCGTCGAAGTCGCACCAGAAGGCGGCAGCGAGCGGCCTGAACTGGACCCCAACGCAGAGGCCGTGGTGTTCATCGTCGAAGGTGAACTGGACATCACCGTGGAAGGCAAGCACCACACCCTGGTGCCGGGCGGGTATGCGTTCCTGGCCCCGGGTGCTGAATGGAGCCTGCGCAACAACAGCAAGGCCAACGTCACATTCCACTGGCTGCGCAAGCACTACCAGAAGGTGGAAGGCCTCGACGTGCCCGAATCGTTCGTGACCCATCGCGACAACGCCACCGTCATCGAAATGCCCGGCACCGAAGGCCGCTGGATTACCACGCGCTTTGTGGACATGGCCGACATGCGCCATGACATGCACGTGAACATCGTTACCTTCCAGCCAGGCGGCGTGATCCCGTTCGCCGAAACCCATGTGATGGAACATGGCCTGTACGTGCTGGAGGGCAAGGCGGTTTACCGCCTGAACCAGGACTGGGTCGAGGTGGAAGCTGGCGACTTCATGTGGCTGCGCGCCTTCTGCCCGCAAGCCTGCTATGCCGGTGGCCCAGGTAACTTCAGCTACCTGTTGTACAAGGACGTGAACCGCCACGTACACCTGACGCTGAACCCCAAGCGCTGAGGCATCGGGGCCGCTTGCCGGCCCCGACTGCGCAAAAAGCGCCCGTTTGCGGCGGGGTTACTGAACGACCCCGCACGCCATCCGCGCACCACCGCCACCCAGCTTCTCAGGGTGGTCACTGTGGTTGTCGCCGCCGGCATGCACCATCAGGGCATGGCCTTTGAAGTCCTCTGCCTTCAGGCGCGGCGCCAGTACCGGGTAGGTCGCCTTGCCATCTGCACCTACATAAAGGGCAGGCAAGTCACCGCGGTGGCCGCTGTCATCGTACGGGCCTTTGTGTGCGTTGGTTTTGTCTGGGTCCCAGTGCCCACCGGCAGCCCCCGCCGGTACGGCCTTGCCGGCGTCTTCAGACGGCGCGCAGGATGCATTTTGATGCAGGTGGAAGCCATGCACGCCAGGCGGAAGGTCTTTCAGATCAGGCGTGAGCAAGGTGCCATACTTGTTCTGCTCAATGCTGATGGTGCCGATCGACTTGCCTGGGCCGTCGGGGCCCGCGAGCTTCAGCTCCACCGTCTGCGCGGCCTGGGCAAGGCCGGTGGTGGCCAGCAATGCGGCGAATACAGCTGCTTTCATAGGGGTTCTCCTTGGCTGAAAAGGGCGGGCGTCGTACCCACGTAAAGCATGGGACTACGCCCCATGCCAGTCATTCCATCCTGCCACAGCCTGAAACACTTGTTAGAGGCTGCCGCCTGCCAGCAACTGCTGCAGCACACCGGCCAACGCCTTGACCATGGCGTCCGCTGCCGACCGGTGCACGATGACGATTTCATAGCTGTCTATCTCTGGCAGCCCTTGCCCGGCGCCGAGAATCTGGTGGTCAGCCGTGGCCGCCCGGGGTGGCAGCAGGCTGATGCCCATGCCATCGGCCACCGCTGCCTGGATACCACTGAGGCTTGAGCTGGTGAAGCTGATGCGCCAGCGCCTCCCAGTGCTCTCAATGGCATTGATCATGTCCTCGCGGTACAGCCCGCGTGGCGGGAACGTCACCAGTGGCACCGGGTCCAGCTCGAAAGCAGGTTGCCGTGCGCTGTCTATCCACTGCAGGCGTTCTGGCCAGGAAGCGATGCCTTCACGGGTGCCCCGCCGCTGCTTGAGCAGCATCAGGTCCAGTTCGCCGTTGTCGTAGGCCTGGCTCAGGTCGCGGCACAAGCCGCTGGTCACCTCCAGCTTCACCTGCGGGTGCTGGCGGCTGAAGGCCGACAAGGCGTTGGTGGTGCGCCCGCCGACAAAGTCCTCGGGCACGCCCAAGCGCACCGTGGTGCCCACCATGGCGCCGGCCAGGGCTTCGAGCATCTGGTCATTCAGGGCCAACATGTGGCGGGCATAGCCCAGCAGCGTCTGCCCGGCGTCAGTGGGCAGCACGTCGCGGTTGCCACGCACCAGCAAGCGGTGCCCGACCATGTCCTCCAGGCGCCGCACCTTCTGGCTGATGGTCGACTGGGTGGAGTGCAGCCGTGTGGCCGCCGTGGTGAAACTGCCGCAGTCGGCCACCACCACGATGGCCCGCAGCAGGTCGAGGTCGAACAAGGCTGTATTCGATTTGGCGCCGACGGTCATGGTGACATTCATTTCCCAAATGCAGAGGCTGCGTTCTAGCACGCTCGCCCAAAGCCTGCAAAGCACTCAGTCACCGACCGCAACCCCTTCGCGTCGCGGGTCCGCACCGCCCACCCAGCCTGCTGCGCTGCGCTGGATGATCTGCAGCCCGCTGGTCATCGCCATGGGCGTCACGTCATGCCCCCAGGCCGCCAGTTGCCGTATCAGCGCCGGGCTGGTCAGGCCGGCCTCCACTTCAGTGCCCGCATTACGGCTGCCGAAGTTGGGCAGGCCGGCAGCCTGTTGCGGGTTCAGCTTCCAGTCCAGCAGGCCGATCAAGGCCTTGCTCACGTAGCCGATGATCTGCGAACCGCCAGGTGAGCCAAGGCTTGCCACCCATTCGCCGCTGCCGCGCGCGAACACCAGCGTCGGCGCCATGGCTGACAATGGCCGCTTGCCGGGTTGCACACGGTTGGCCACTGGCCTGCCCTGCTCCTGGGCGATGAATGAAAAGTCGGTAAGGTGATTGTTCAGCAAGAACCCTTTGACCATCAGGTGTGAACCGAACGCCGCCTCAACCGACGTCGTCATGGCCAGGGCCTGACCACGGTCATCGACAGCGCTGACGTGCGAGGTGGAGATGCGCAGCGGTGAACGGTCAGGCGCCAGTGCCAGGCTGGCGCCCTGAGGCTGCCCCGGGCGGGCCCGCTTCATGCTGTACTCCCCCACCAGCGCCGCACGGCGGCTCAGGTAGGCAGGGTCGGTCATGGCCTTCACCGGTACCGGTACGTAATCGCTATCGGCCAGGTATTGCGCGCGATCGGCATAGGCCAGGCGCTCAGCTTCGGCGATCAGGTGCACCGCACGGGGCGTTGCCTCCAACCGGGCAGCGGACGGCACAGGCTGCGGTGGCAGGCGGGCCAGGTCATTGGCTGACGATGTTTTTTGCAGCGCGTCGAGGATGCCCAAGGTCTGCAGCACCGCTACCCCACCTGAAGACGGCGGCGGCATGCCGCAGATACGCCACGCCTTGTAGGGGCCACACACCGGCTCGCGCTGCTTGGCCTGGTAGTGCTGCAGGTCTTGCAGTGTCAGGTAGCCCGCATTGGTGTGGGCCTGCACGGTTGTGACGATGGCCTGGGCAATGTCGCCCTGGTAGAACGCCCCGGCCCCTTGCTCGGCGATCTGCCCCAGGGTGTGCGCCAGCTCAGGGTTGCGCAGCAGGGTCCCGACCGCCAGCGGCCGCCCATGCTCATCAAGGAAGTAGCGGGCCATGGCCGGTGAGCGGGCAACATAGGGGTCGCCGGCCAACAGCGTGTGCAGCCGTTCAGATACCGGGAAACCGTCGCGGGCCAAGGTAATCGCTGGCGCGAACAGCGCGCGCCAAGGCAGCTTGCCATGCTGGGCATGGGCCAGTTCCAAGGCCCGGAGCACACCCGGCACGCCGACGGCACGGCCACCGATCTGCGCCTCGCGGAACGGCATGGGCGTGCCATCAGGGCCGAGGAACAGCGTCTCGCTCACCGCTGCCGGCGCTGTTTCGCGCCCGTCGAATGCCTGCACCTGTTGGCCATCCCAGTACAGGATGAACGCGCCACCGCCAATGCCACTGGATTGAGGCTCGACCAGGGTCAGCACCATTTGCATGGCAATTGCAGCATCGATGGCGCTGCCACCTGCACGCAGTATTGCCCGCCCTGCCTCGCTGGCAAGCGGGTTGGCAGCCGCCGCCATGTGCTTGCTCGCAGTGACCGGTTGCAGGCCGCTGCGGTAGCCGGAGCTGAGCTCCGGTGGTGCAGGCAGCACCTGATCGGCGTACGTTGATGCAGACGCCAGGAGCAGACACAGCGTGCCGATCAACGGGGTTCCAGGTTTCATGTAGTCGCCTCCTGCGCGGGGCCTCAAGCCAGCCAGGCCCCCTGTGGCAAAAGCGCAGAGGATACAGTCCTAACGCAGTTCGAACAAAACCGCCGCTATCACAACCCTGCCAACCACAGACCCTTCGCTTGCACTTGACGTAAACGTCAACCTGCCTTCAGGATGACCCCGTACCCCACCCAGAGTCACCGCATGAGTACCCAGACCTACAGCATCTCCGACCTGTCCCGCGAGCTGGATATCACCACCCGCGCCATCCGCTTTTATGAGGAACAGGGCCTGCTGCGCCCGGAGCGACGGGGCCTTGAACGCATCTATTCGGCACGTGACAAGGTCAGCCTCAAGCTCATCCTGCGCGGCAAGCGCATCGGGTTTTCCCTCGCCGAATGCCGTGAACTGATCGAGCTGTACGACCCCTCGGGCGGTAACCTCAAGCAGCTCACCAGCATGCTGGCCAAAATCGCCGAACGCCGCGCGCAGCTGGAGCAGCAGATGCTCGATATCCATCAGATGCAGCTTGAGCTGGACACCGCCCAGGAGCGCTGCGAGCAAGCGCTGGCCACCACGCTCGACAACAACGCCAGCCATTGACGCACAGGAACCCCGACATGCCATTGCCCCAATACGCCCGACTGGTTGAAGTAGGCCCCCGTGACGGGCTGCAGAACGAAGCGCAGCACATTAGCGTCGCAGACAAGGTCAGGCTGGTGGACGACCTCACCGCTGCGGGCCTGAGCTACATCGAAGTGGGCAGCTTCGTGTCGCCAAAATGGGTACCCCAGATGGCAGGCTCGGCCGAGGTGTTTGCCGCCATCGGCCAACGCGCGGGTGTCACCTATGCGGCCCTGGCACCTAACCTGCGCGGGTTCGAAGATGCGGTTGCTGCGGGTGTCAGGGAGGTGGCGGTGTTCGCTGCCGCGTCCGAAGCATTTTCGCAGCGCAACATCAACTGCTCCATCAGTGACAGCCTGAAACGCTTCGAGCCGATCATGGAGGCTGCCCGGGCCCAGGGCATCAGGGTGCGTGGTTATGTTTCATGTGTGCTTGGCTGCCCCTATGAGGGGAAGGTCCTGGCCGAGCAGGTAGCGCCCGTTGCCAAAGCGTTGTACGACATGGGCTGTTACGAGGTTTCGCTGGGCGACACCATTGGCACCGGCACCGCAGGCGATACCCGGCGGCTGTTCGAGGTGGTGTCGGCGCAAGTGCCCCGCGAGCAGCTGGCCGGGCATTTCCACGACACCTATGGCCAGGCCCTGGCCAATGTCTATGCCAGCCTGCTGGAAGGTATCAGCGTATTCGACAGCTCGGTAGCGGGCTTGGGTGGCTGCCCCTATGCCAAGGGCGCGACCGGCAATGTGGCCACAGAAGATGTGGTCTACCTGCTGCAGGGGTTGGGTATCGACACCGGCATCGATCTGGGCCGCCTGGTTGCAGCGGGTGAGCGCATCAGTGCCATCCTTGGCCGGCAGAATGGCTCGCGGGTGGCAAGCGCCCGCCGTGCGCAGTGATTCATCAAGGTGTCACGCAGGTGTGCGTCGAGTGTTACCGGCCTGTGCAGGTGAAGTGAAAAAGCGGGTATCAGGGAAACATCTGGACAGCATTTAGTGCTGCAAGCTCAGACCTAAATTTTTCAACTAACTGATTTATAAGGCTTTTTAAAAGTTGGCACGCACCCTGCTATATCTTCCGTACAACAAGAACAACAAAGCAGCGATCAATAAGAACAACAGGTAACGGCTCTGACATAACAAGAACAACACGGCAGAGGCGTAGCAAGCAGATCTTTTTGGAGTCGATAGGCTTTTCGGGGCACGCCCCGCGGCCTGGCACAGAACAATAAAACTACCTTCAGGTAGCCGCAGCCAGGTTCGTATCAGCAGTGATGAAAGCAGGTCAGCGCTCAAAAAAATACGTTTGCTCTTGGCCCCGGATGGGGGCCACCCGCTCCACCAGGGCAGGCTGACAAAAACAACAACAGGCCGGTCCCAATAATAAGAAACAAAGAGCAGGCAACAACGCTTTGAGGGGAGCTTCGGCTCCCCTCAGTGCTTCCTGCCCTCCTCCTCCTCGCGTTTCTCCTCATCCTGCCCCTCGGCTTTTTCTACCAGCACCGGCATCGACCCCAGTACCAGTAATGCCAGCACCGTGCTGATCAGCGCTGTGGCCTCCCGCCCCATGCCGGCAGCCGTGCCAATGGCCGCTGTCATCCACAGACCCGCAGCCGTGGTCAGGCCCTTGACGTGGCTGGTGTCACGGCCGTTGCCCTTCAGGATGGTACCCGCGCCCAGAAAACCAATGCCCGCGACTATCCCCTGGATGACCCGGCTCATAGCCTGCTCGTCAGCGCCCGCCATGCTCGGTGCCAGGACGAACAACGCAGCGCCCAGAGAAACCAGCATGTGCGTACGCACACCCGCCGACTTGCCCCTGTGCTCACGCTCGAACCCCAGCACGGCGCCCAACAGCGCTGCCATCAACAGGCGCACCAAGATGCGTGTTACCTCACGCGCGTCGGTGACATCGGCAAATTCGATCATGATTGCCTGCCAGATAATCTCCACGTCGCGTGTTCCCTCACTGATAGTGTGTTGTTGAACGGCGGCCGCCTCTGCGCGAGCCAGCCAGTGCAGTGTGGACCGTGAAGCGGGGCACAAAGTGCCGGCCGGCGGGTAGTTGCAGTAACCCGCCTGCGCTGGAGGTCCACCGATCACCTACCAAGGAGGACATCCCATGCCTGTTGAAACCAACCCCGAAACTCAGCGCTGCCTGCTCATCTCGGACGGCGTGCGGCTGGAGGCCCAAGGCCCTGACATTGAAATCATCACCGACGAGCGCCTGCGCATGTCCGTTGCGGCGCTGGCAGATCACCGGGTGCCGATCACCGAGGCGGAGGCCGACGCCCTCACCGTTGCAGGTGCGGTCGATAGCCGCAGGCATCTGAAGACCACCGCTCCAGGCTCGATAATCTGAGGCCTGCAGCTCATGCCCGGGTATCTGATATGGTTTTTATCTAAAAATCTGAGCCTGTGCCGATAACAGCCTCAGGGCCATAGTGCTCATGCCTGATCGAGGCCTGATGAGCACGGAGCCATGAACGATAGAATCCCTTATGCAGAGATCGCGGTAGTTCCAGCCAAGGTACAACCAAGGCCCGTTGTGGCCGGTATCCATACCCGCAGCTTCAGCGGCGTTTTCCGAAACCTGCGCATCGGCTTTGCCGGGGCGCTGTTTCTGCTGTTCTTCGGTACAGCCTGGCTCCAGTGGAACGGGCGCCAGGCTGTGCTGTGGGACCTGGGCAACAGCAAGTTCCACATCTTCGGTGCCACGTTCTGGCCCCAGGACTTCATCCTGCTGTCCGCGTTGTTGATCATCTGCGCGTTCGGGCTGTTTGCCATTACGGTTTACGCAGGGCGCGTGTGGTGCGGCTACAGTTGCCCGCAAAGCACGTGGACCTGGCTGTTCATGTGGTGCGAAAAGGTCACCGAGGGCGACCGTAACCAGCGCATCAAACTGGCTGCAGCGCCGTGGAGCGCCAACAAGCTGGTACGCCGGTTGGCCAAGCACAGCCTGTGGCTTGCGATCGGCCTGGTCACCGGCCTGACGTTCGTTGGCTACTTCACCCCGATACGCCCACTGGCGGCAGAGCTGCTGACCCTGCAACTGGGCGGCGTGGCGCTGTTCTGGGTGCTGTTCTTCACCGCGGCCACCTACATCAATGCCGGCCTGCTGCGCGAGGCGGTGTGCCTGCACATGTGCCCGTACGCGCGGTTCCAGAGCGTGATGTTCGACAAGGACACGCTGGCGGTGGCCTACGACCCGCGCCGTGGGGAACGCCGTGGCCCGCGCAAGAAAGGCAGCAACGCCCACGCCCAGGGCCTGGGTGATTGCATCGATTGCACCCTGTGCGTGCAGGTGTGCCCCACCGGCATCGATATCCGTGACGGCCTGCAAATGGCCTGCATCGGCTGCGCCGCGTGCATTGACGCCTGCGACGGTGTCATGGACAAGATGGGCTATGAGCGCGGGCTGATCGGCTACAAGTCCGAACACAGCCTGCAAGGCGGCACCACCCATTGGCTGCGCCCACGCCTGGCCGGTTATGCGCTGGCACTGCTGGTCATGTTCGGTGCGCTGGGGATGGCCTTGTATCTGCGGCCGATGGTGTCGCTGGATGTGATCAAGGACCGTGGCCTGTTCCGCGAAAACGCCCTGGGCCAGATCGAGAACATCTACCTGTTGAAGATCATCAACAAGACCGAACGCACCGGGCACTACCGCTTGCGGCTGCTGGACGCCGATGGTTTCAGCCTGCAGGGCAAAACCCTGTTCACGGTCGCTGCGGGGGACATGAGCGAGCTGCCGGTGTCGGTGGCGATGCTCGCCGACCGCCCCGTCAGCAGCTCACAGCCGCTGGCGTTCGAAATCAGCGACCAGGACGACCCCGCCATCAACAGCGTGGCCCACAGCCGCTTCGTCGCCCCTATGAACCGTTGATCCCTTAAACTGATATCACCTTGCCTGCCAGGCTTCGACAGAAGGCCAGAATGAAACGTTACGAACGCTTCGCCGACGACATTGCCGAACTGATCCGCTCCGGGGTATTGGGCCCCGGTCAGCGCGTCCCTTCGGTACGCTATGCCAGCCAGACCCACGGGGTAAGCCCTTCCACGGTGTTCCAGGCGTATTACCTGCTGGAGCGCCGCGGGCTGATTCGTGCCCGGCCGCGCTCTGGCTACTTCGTCAACGCCCACGCCCCACGGCAGTTCAACGAGCCGCAGGCGTTGCAACCGGCCAGCGAGTCCACCGACGTGGACGTCAGTGCGCTGGTGTTCTCGATCCTCGATTCGATCAAGGACCCGCACACCGTGCCGTTCGGGTCGGCGTTCCCAAGCCCCGAACTGTTCCCGCTGCAACGTCTGTCACGCTCACTGGCCAGCGCCAGCCGCAGCATGGACCCGCGTATGGTGGTGACCGACCTGTCACCGGGCAACCCGCAATTGCGCCGGCAGATCGCCCTGCGCTACATGGTCGGCGGCCTGATGCTGCCCATGGAAGAGCTGCTGATCACCAATGGCGCCCTGGAAGCCCTGAATTTGTGCCTGCAGGCAGTCACCCAGCCGGGTGACCTGGTCGCCATCGAAGCCCCCGCCTTCTACGCCTGCCTGCAGGTGCTGGAGCGGCTAAAGCTCAAAGCGGTGGAAATCCCGGTGCACCCGCGTGAGGGCATGGACCTCGGGACCCTGGCCCAGACCTTGGAAAAACACCCGGTCAAGGCGGTGTGGTGCATGACCACCTTCCAGAACCCGGTAGGTGCCAGCATGCCGGAGGCCAAGAAGCAGGCGTTGGTGGAACTGATTACCCGCCACCAGGTGCCGCTGATCGAGGACGATGTCTACGCAGAACTCTACTACGCACAGCAGGCACCTAAGCCGGCCAAGGCCTTCGACACTCAGGGCCTGGTCATGCACTGCGGGTCGTTCGCCAAAAGCCTGGCCCCGGGCTACCGCATCGGCTGGGTGGCAGCCGGCCGCTTCGCGCAGAAGATCGAGCGGCTGAAACTGATGACCTCGCTGTGCGCCTCGATGCCCGCCCAGGCGGCGATTGCCGATTACCTGCAGCATGGCGGCTACGACCGCCACCTGCGCAAGCTGCGCTACGCACTGGAGGGCCAGCAAGCCAGCATGCTGGCAGCCATCGGGCGCTACTTCCCGGCCCAGACGCGGGTCAGCCAACCGGCAGGGGGGTATTTCCTGTGGCTGGAACTGCCTGAGCAGATAGACGCACTGAAGCTGTTCCACATGGCCCTGGCCCAAGGCATCAGCATTGCGCCAGGGCCGATATTCTCGCCCACACGGCGCTTCGGCAACTGCATCCGCCTGAACTACGGCAGCCCCTGGGGCGACGATGCCGAGCAGGCCATGGCGACCCTTGGCCGTATCATCGCCTCGTTTTGATACAGGCAGCCCATGGTGGGGTGGCGGCCAGCTATAGTTGTCTGACTTAACCGGCCGGACACTTAGCATGCCAGCAGATAACGCCATGGGCTGTATGGAGCAGCTGCAAGCAAGGTTGCACACACTGGAGGCCGAAAATGAGCAACTCAGGCTCAAGGCTGCCAGCTTCGACGCCCTTGCCGGCAACATGGACGAAGGCCTCTGTGTGCTCGAACTGCTGGAGGATGAACATGGCCAGTACTACGACTACCGGCACGTGCTGGCCAACGATGCGTGCGTGCGCCACACCGATCACCCCAAGCACCTTGGCCTGACCGCCCGCGAAACCATCCCCGACGAGGTGGACAGTTGGCTACCCCATTTTGCAGAAGTGGCCCGGTCCGGCCAGTCCGTCCGCTTCGTGGAGCGGCTTGCCGTGTCGGACCGCTGGCTCAACCTGTCGGTCCATCGCCTGGAGCCTGCCTGCAGCAAACGCGTAATCGTGATTTTTACCGGCACCCCAGGCGAGCAGATGGCGGTTGATCGATTGCAGGCGCTTAACAAGGAGCTGGCACAGAAAGTCGGCAGGGCGCAGGCCAACAGCAAATTGCTAGGTGAGTTGGTGGACCACAGTGTCGCCAACGTGTTTGCTGCGGACCGCACCTTCCGGCTGTTGGCCATCAACCGCACGGCGCAGGAGACCTTCATGCGCTGGCGCGGCGTGGTGCCCAAGGTCGGTGAACATATCCCGCGCTTTCTTGCCCATCAGCCTGACATCATCAGCCGGTTGAAACTGTTGTGGCCGAGGATTCTCGCCGGCGAATCGTTCGTCGACACGGTGGACATAGGGCAGCCCGATGCCCAGCGCCATTACGAGGTGCGCTACAACCCGCTGCGTGACGCCGACAACGCCATCCAGGGCGGTTTTTTGTTTGCCTATGACATCACCGAGCGCGTTGCCGAGCAGGCGCGCCTGCGCCAGGTCGAAGAAACCCTGCGCCATTCACAAAAGCTTGAGGCAGTCGGCCAGTTGACCGGGGGTATTTCCCATGATTTCAACAACTTGCTGGGCAGTATTACCGGCGCGCTGGAAATTGCCGCACAACGTCAGGATGAAGGCCGTTACCCCGACGCCTCGCGGCTCATCGGCCTGGCCAGGCAGGACACCCAGCGCGCCGCGGCCCTTGTGCAACGGCTGCTGACCTTTGCACGCCAGCAAACCCTCATGCCGCAACCTGTGGACGTGCACCAACTGGTCGTTGGCATGCACGACCTGATCAAAAGCTCGCTGCACGCCAACATCGATTTCGAGGACAGCACCTGCCCCGGTCAGTGGTTGATCTCCATCGACCCGCCACAGTTGGAAAACGCGTTGCTCAACCTGTGCATCAACGCCCGCGATGCCATGCCGCTGGGTGGCCGGTTGTCCATCCGCAGTACCAATACGGCGGTGGATGCACTGCAAGCCCAACGCCTGCACCTACCCGCCGGCGATTACGTGCAGATACGGGTCAGCGACAGTGGTATCGGGATGCCCAACGAAGTGCTCGAACGCGCCGTGGAGCCGTTTTTCACGACCAAACCGCTGGGCCAGGGTTCTGGGCTTGGGCTGTCGATGGTGTATGGCTTCATCCGCCAGTCCGGCGGCCAGATGAACATCAAGAGTGTGGTGGGGTCAGGCACCTGCATCGACATCTACCTGCCCAAGGACAACGAGGCGACCCTGGCAATGGCGGTTACGCCGGAACCTGCGCAATCCCACTGCCCTGCGCCTAACCACCTGATCATGTTGGTGGAGGACGAGCACACGTTGCGCCTGGTGATCGAGGAATTGCTCGATCACCAGGGGCACACGGTCTATACCTACTCCAGCGGGCGGGATGCGCTGGCCGCCCTGCAGGGTGGGCTGCAGCCAGCCTTGCTGATTACCGACATCGGCTTGCCCGGCGGCGTAGACGGTAAGCAGCTTGCGATGGCGATGCCCGGTGACGCAGCCGTGCTGTACATCACGGGCTACACCAGCGAGCAGGTCAGCCTTGCGCCTTCGCAGCGCGGCGCCATATTGTGCAAACCCTTCGCCCTGACGGCGCTTAGCGAACAGGTCGGGCTGCTGTTGGCAGACCGGGGGCCGATCAGCGGCCGCCACTGAGGTCCACGAAAGTGCCTGTCGAGTAGGAGGCCTTGTCTGACAGCAGCCAGAGGATTGCCTCTGCAACCTCCTGAGGCTGCCCGCCGCGGCCCATGGGCAGGCTGTGCTCAAGTTTGCTGACCCGCTCGGGGTCGCCAGACAGCGCGTGAAAGCCGGTGTGTATATAACCCGGCCTAACCCCGTTAACCCTTACCCCCTCCCCCGCGAGTTCCTTGGCCAGGCCAATGGTGAAGGTGTCCAGCGCACCTTTGGAGGTGGCGTAATCCACGTATTCGTTTGGGGAGCCCAGGCGCGCTGCCATGGACGACACATTGACGATCGCGCCCCCGTGCCCGCCATGGCGGTGCGCCATGCGCAGGACCGCGTGCTTGGCACAGAGCATGGGGCCGACCACGTTGGTTTTCATTATTTTGAGCAGGCGGAATTCCGACATGTCCTCCACGCGGCTCTGCTGGGCAATGGTGCCAGCATTGTTGACCAGTGCAGTGACCGGGCCGAGTTCATGGTCGACACGCCTGAACAGCTGGATGATTTCGTCTTCGACGCTGGCATCGGCGCGCACGGCAATGGCCTTGGCGCCCAGGGCAAGGACCTGGCCAAGGATGGTTTCGGCGGCCTGGTCGTCGGCATGGTAGTTGATGCAAATGCGGTAGCCGTGCCGAGCGGCAAGCAGTGCGGTGGCAGCGCCTATGCCGCGGCTGGCACCGGTGATGACGATGACGTTGTCCATGAGATCACCGTAGGGTTGAGCGGGAAGCTTCAAGCTTCAAGCTTCAAGCTTCAAGCATATTGGATGTGGGTTGGGGTGGCGGGCTCCTGTGAGGCCTCAGGCCCATCAATGCCCACCAGCCCCCGGGCCCGCTTTCGCCGTAAACGGCGGTTTGGCGAACCATACCAACAAAATCAGGCCCGCAAACACCCACGTCATCAACGTAAAGTAATCCACCGTCGACATCATGTAAGCCTGGCCATTGAGAATTTGCTCCAACTGGGCATAGCTGTGCAAATCCGCCCCTCCTAACCGCTCGAGCGCATGCCGCGTGGCAGGGTCGAACTGGCTGATGTGCTCACTCAGATAAGCATGGTGCTGGTCCGCCCGGCGGATCCATATCCAGGTGGTCAACGACGCCGCGAAGCTCCCCCCCAGCGTGCGCAGGAACGTCGCCAGGCCCGACCCATCGGCGATCTGGTGCGGCGGCAGGTCAGACAACAAAATGCTCAACGTCGGCATGAAGAACAACGCCACCCCAATCCCCATGAACAGCTGCACCAGCGCCACGTGCTGGAAGTCCACCTCGCTGGTGAACCCCGCCCGCATGTAACAGCTGGCACCGATGGCCAGAAACGCCAGCCCCGCCAGTACCCGCAAATCAAAACGGTGCGCATACTTGCCCACGAACGGCGACATGATCACCGGCAACAGACCAATAGGCGCCACCGCCAGGCCCGCCCAGGTCGCGGTGTAGCCCATCTGCGTCTGCAGCCATTGCGGCAGGATCAGGTTGATACCGAAGAACCCCGCATACCCCCCCACCAGCACGATAGTGCCCACCCGGAAGTTGCGGTGCACAAACAGGCGCAGGTTGACCACCGGATGCCGGTCGGTGAGCTCCCAGATGACAAAAATCGCCAGGAACACCACCGAAATCAGGCTGCCGATGATGATGAACGATGACTCGAACCAGTCCAGGTCATTACCTTTGTCCAGCACCACCTGCAACGCCCCGACACCCACGATCAACGTCAGCAGGCCGATATAGTCCATCGGTTGCCGGCTGGTCACCACCGGCCGAGTGCGCATTTGCTGGCGCACCACTGCCGCCGCGAACAGGCCAATGGGTATATTGATGAAAAAGATCCACGGCCAGCTGTAACTGTCGGTGATCCAGCCACCCAGTATGGGCCCGGCGATGGGCGCCACCACCGTGACCATCGCCAGCAGGGCCAGTGCCATCCCCCGTTTGGCCGGTGGGTACACTGCAATCAGCAACGTCTGGGTCATCGGATACAACGGCCCCGCCACTACCCCCTGCAGCACCCGGAAGCCCACCAGCTCAGGCATCGACTGGGCAATGCCGCACAGAAACGACGCCAGCACGAACAGCAGCGTCGCCCACAGAAACAGCTTCACCTCGCCGAACCGGCGGCTCAGCCAGCCGGTGAGTGGCAGGGCAATCGCATTGCTCACCGCAAACGAGGTGATGACCCAGGTGCCCTGCTCGTAACTGACCCCCAGGTTGCCGGAAATGGTCGGCAAGGCAACGTTGGCGATGGTGGTGTCAAGCACCTGCATGAACGTTGCCAGCGACAGCCCGATCGTGGTCAGCAACAGGCTGGGCGGGGTGAACTGGGCCGCGGCGTTAGTGCTCATCGCTGGGCCGTCTTGCCAGGTGCGCTGTTGTCACGGATCAGTTGGGCGATCAGCTTGTCTGCCTCTCCCAACTGGCGATCGTAAACTTGCGTGGTGTAGCTGGCCTGCTGCGGCGGTTGCTGGGCCAGGGCGGGGCCGCTCTGGTCATGCAGATCGACCTCGGCCACCGTGGACAGGCCGATGCGCAGGGGGTGATCCCTGAGCTGTTCGGGGTTGATGTGAATGCGCACCGGCACGCGCTGAACGATCTTGATCCAGTTGCCCGTGGCGTTTTGTGCGGGCAGCAGCGCAAAGGCGCTGCCAGTGCCAGCGCCCAAGCTGTCCACAGTGCCTGTGTAGGTGACCGCGCCACCATACAGGTCGGCGCTGATTTCCACCGGCTGGCCAATGCGCATCTGGCGCAGCTGGGTTTCCTTGAAGTTGGCATCGATCCACACCTGGTCCAGCGGTATCACCGCCATGGTGGCAGTGCCCGGCTGCAGGCGCTGCCCCAACTGTACGGTGCGCTTGGCCACATAGCCGGTGACCGGCGCCACCAGTGTGGTACGGGCATGGTCCAGGTAGGCCTTGCGCAGGTCGGCGGCGGCGGCCATGACCTCGGGGTGCGAAGCCACCTCGGTGTCGTCCACCAGCGCCGTGCTGGTGCTGAGCTGCTGGCGGGCACTGTTGACCGCGGCCTGGGCCACGCTCAGGTCGTCGCGGGCATGGGAGAGTTCTTCAGCGGCGATGGCGCCGCTGTCAGCCAGCACCTTGCGCCGGTTGAAATCCTGCTGGGCCTTGCGCAGCTCGGCCTGGCGGGTGTCCAGTTGGGCCTTGAGCGAATCGACGTTGCTGTACAGGCCGCGCACCTGGCGAACGGTGCGCGCCAGGTTGGCCTGAGCAGACTGCAACGCGACCTCGCTGTCGGACGGGTCGAACTGCAGCAACACCTGGCCGGCGTGCACCAGGTCACCGTCATCGGCCCCGATGCTGGTGACAGTGCCTGTGACCAGTGGTGTGATCTCCACCACGTTGCCGTTGACGTAGGCATCATCGGTGCTCTCGTACCAGCGGCCAACCAGGCTGTACCACGCCCAGGTCCCCAGGCCAGCCAGTATGACCAACAGCAACAGGCCCAACAGCCAGACCTTGCGCTTGCGCGACGACTGGGGCGCTTCGGGAGGGTTCTGGGTGTCTGTGGAGGTTTCCATGACGGTACCTTGAAAAAGAGGTGGCAGGGTTCAACGGTCGCCAAAGCGACGGACCGTCAATGGGTCGCCAGCGTTCAGCAGAATCTTGGCCAGCAGGCTTTCGAGCGTTTTCAGCTCGTTGGGCGCCAGCACGCCGCACAGCTCGTTCATGGCCGCGGCGCCAATTTCCGGCAGGCGGTCGGCCAGGCGCTGGCCGTCTTCGGTCAGGGCGATGCGCACCTGTCGACGATCGTCCGGGCAGCGCGCGCGCATCAGCAGCTCCTTCTGCTCCAGCCGGTCGAGCATGCGGGTCATCGACCCGCTGTCCAGCCCCAGGTAACGGCACAACTCAGCCGGGGTATCGACCTGATACTGGGTCACGATGATCAGCACCTTGAACTGTGCAGCCGTCACGCCTTCTGACTCGAGGTGCCAGTCGAGGATGCGGTCCTTGAGAATGGCCGATCGGCCCAGCAGCATGCCGATGGCACAGGTCTGGAAGTTTTCTGGTGAAAAATGAGCCATGGGTGATCGCTCAGGCAATTATGTGAAAATATTACTGCCTAGGCAGTTAATGTCAAAGCCTTGATTAGCGAGCTACGTAAATTTCATTTTTGCGGGTACGCTCGGGTAGCGTCCTATACCCCTGCATGCGATGGGCTTTTTCCACGCGAAGGGTTCTCAAACGCGGGAAATATCGTCAGATTCGGCGAAAAATCGAAATAAATGATTTTGATTCGCCATTACTCCGGTTCTCGTCCAGCCCAGCGCAAGGTTAGAATGCGCAAAACCCGGAGCTGCAATGAACCAAGACCTCCCCAATAAACGCCCTGATGACGCCATCACCGACGCCGCGGCTCACTGGTGCATGCGCCTGCATGCCGATGATTGCCAGGCCGCCGAGCGGGAGGCATTCGCCCACTGGCTGGCGGCAGACCCTCGGCACGCTGTGGAATACCAGGCAATGCTGGAGATCTGGCAAACCGCCGACCTGCTACCCCGCAGGCACGATGTAGCGGTATCACCCAACCGATCAGGCCGGCCAGCACGGGTACGCCGCTGGCGAACCCAGGCCTGCGCAGCGGCTATCGCCCTGGCGGTGCTGCCGCTGGCGGGGTGGATGGGGTGGGAACAAGGCTGGCTGCCCAACCATTACCAGCACGTCGAGGCTGGTGATCGCTTGCAGACCGTGCAGTTGAGCGACGGCAGCACGGTGCAGCTCAACCTCAACACCGAACTGACCTACCTCAACTTCAAGGACCAGCGTCAGGTCACCCTCAAGCGTGGTGAAGCGTTCTTCAGCGTGCAACACGACAGCAGCCACCCGTTCATCGTACGTGCGGGGAACGGCCAGACTCGCGTCACCGGCACTCAATTCAATGTATGGAAGTATCAGGATCAGGTGAAGGTGACCCTGGTGGAAGGTTCGGTGCTGGTGTCCAGCGACGGCAGCGGCGGCTACCGCCTGGGCCCAGGCATGCAGGCCAATTACCGCCAGGGCGACTTCGAGCCGCAACTGGAGCAGCCTGATGACTTTGCCAACACCCTGGCCTGGCGCAGCGGCAAGCTGGTACTGGACAGCATCAGCCTGGAGCAGGCGCTGCCCATGATCAACCGCTACCTGGACAAACCGTTGCGCCTTGCCGATGCCGGTACGGGGCACATCCGCATCAGCGGCGTCTACAACACCCGCGAAGTCGGGCAACTGGTCAATAACCTGCCCAAAGTATTGCCGGTTTACCTGACCCGCAGCAAGGATGGCAGCACCGTGCTCAACCGCATTTCGCCACCCCCGCGCAAGGGCTGACGCCCTCCCCTACAACGTCATTGCCGCCAGCCAGCCGAATGCCAGCAGCGGCAAGTTGTAGTGGATGAAGGTCGGTACCACCGTGTCCCAGATATGATGGTGCTGCCCGTCCACATTCAGCCCCGAGGTCGGGCCCAGGGTCGAGTCGGAGGCCGGCGAGCCAGCATCTCCCAAGGCCCCGGCGGTGCCCACGATACACACCGTGGCCAGTGGGTCGAACCCCAACTGCACACACAGCGGCACGAAGATCGCTGCCAGGATCGGCACGGTGGAAAACGACGAGCCAATGCCCATGGTGACCAACAGGCCAACCAACAGCATCAGCAGGGCACCTATACCCTTGCTGTGATCGATCCACTGCGCCGCCGCTTCCACCAGGCTCTTCACTTCCCCGGTGGCCTTCATCACATCGGCAAAGCCCGACGCCGTAATCATGATGAAACCAATCATGGCCATCATCTTCATGCCTTCGGTGAACAGGTCATCGGTATCCCGCCATTTGACGATGCCCGACAGCGAGAAAATCAGGAAGCCGGCCATGGCCCCGATGATCATCGAGTCCAGCACCAGTTGCACGATGAAGGCGGCGACGATCGCCACCCCGGCGACCAGCAGCGTCATGGGGTTGTACTGCACGCTCACCTGCTCAACCTGCTCGATGCGCGCCAGGTCGTAGTCACGTTTCTTGCGGTAGCTGATGAACACTGCCGTCAACAGGCCTACCAGCATGCCTGCCGCTGGGATGGCCATGGCATGGGTGACATTGAGGCCAGTGATGTCCACGCCGGCGCGGGCCACGTTGGCCAGCAGAATCTGGTTGAGGAAGATGTTGCCAAACCCCACGGGCAGGAAAATGTAAGGGGTAATAAGGCCAAAGGTGATGACGCAGGCAATCAGCCGGCGGTCGATGCGCAGGCGGGTAAGCACATACAGCAGCGGCGGCACCAGCAGGGGGATGAAGGCAATATGAATGGGCAGGATGTTCTGCGAACACACGGCAACCACCAGCATCAGGCCGATCATCAGCCACTTTACCTTGCCGCCATTGGCATGCCCCTGCCGGTCGATCATGGCCAGTGCCCGGTCGGCCAGTGCGTGGGCCAGCCCGGATTTGGCAATGGCCACGGCAAAGGCGCCGAGCAAGGCATACGACAACGCCACCGTGGCCCCTCCCCCCAGGCCACCGTTGAAGGCCTTGAGGGTGCCGTCGATGCCCAGGCCACCGACCAGCCCGCCCACCAGGGCACCGATGATCAGGGCGATGACCACGTGCACGCGGGACAGGCTGAGTATCAGCATGATGCCGACCGCGGCGATCACTGCATTCATGTTGGCTTACCTCATAACGACGGAAAAAAAGCGCGCACTCTGAAGCAGTGAGCCGCAGATGTCAAAAACGCCATGTTGCGGCGTTTTACCCGCGGCCCTTCGGTTAAATTGAACGTTTGAATAAAGAAAGCGCTCTTGACGCCGATAGCCCTGTGGGGCTGCGAAGCGCCCCTTCGAAGCCATAACCCTTACTCTTAGAAAAGGGACACGCCCCATGCCTTTGCGACAACTTTCCATCCAATGGAAGATCACCCTGCTTGCCGGCCTGTGCCTGGCAGGCATCGTCACCCTGCTCGTCGGCCTGTCGCTGTACCGCATGGACCACAGCTCCGACCTGGTGAAGGCCAGCAGCATGCAGATGCTGACCGAGTCGGCCCAATCGCGCATCGAATCCCAGGGTGAAGTGCAGGCACTCAACATCCGCCGCCAGTTCATGGATGCCTACCAGTACGGTGCCGGGTTTGCCCGCCAGGTGCTGTTCCTGCGCGAGCAGGCGGAAAAACGCTTCCTTGATGCGTTCGACCTGCGTGAAGACATGACCCGCCAGGTACGCGCCGCGCTGCAGGCAAACCCTGAACTGCTCGGGCTGTCACTGGTGTTCGAGCCCAATGCGCTGGACAACAAGGACAGCCTGTTTGCCGGCAAGCCGGAGCTGGGCAGCAACGAAACCGGGCGCTTTGCCCTGTACTGGTCGCAGCCGCGCGCCGGTCAGCTGACGTCCATGGCGCTCCCGGAGCACGACATGGCCGACACCGACATCGGCCCCAGCGGCCAGCCCGCCAATACCTGGTGGGTGTGCCCGCGCACCACCGGCAAGGTCTGCGTGGTAGAGCCCTACTTCTACGACATCGACGGCCAGCAGGTGCTGATGACCAGCATCGTGTTCCCGCTCACGGTAGACGGCAAGATCATCGCCACGCTCTCGGCCGACATCAACCTGAACAGCTTGCAGGCGCTGAGCCAGGAAGCCAGTGCCAGCCTCTACGAAGGCCGTACCACAGTGGGCATCCTCAGCCCTGTGGGCTTGCTGGCCGGCTACAGCGCCGACGCCAGCAAACTGGCCCAGCGCTTCGACCAGGTGGATACCGCCAAGGGCGCCGAACTGGTACGCAAGCTGGCCGATGGCAAGATGGTCATTCTCAACGACCGCCAGCGCCTCAAGGTGCTGGCGGCCTTCCGCCCCATCCCCGACGCCAAGCCCTGGGGCGTGCTGCTGGATGTGCCGGAAAACGCCCTGACCGGCCCCGCCGAAGCCCTGAAGCAGGAACTGGATGCGCTGAATACCAGCGGCACCCTGCTGGAACTCGGCCTGGGCCTTGCCGCCGCGATTCTGGGGTTGCTGCTGGTGTGGCTGATGGCTCGCGGGGTGACCCGGCCGATTCTGGGCGTGGCCGCGATGCTCAAGGACATCGCCAGCGGCGAAGGTGACCTGACCCGCCGCCTGACCTACCAGAAGCAGGATGAACTGGGGGAGCTGGCCGGCTGGTTCAACCGGTTCCTGGACAAGTTGCAGCCGACCATCGCCGAGGTGAAGGAGTCGGTGCATGCTGCCCGTTCCACCGCCGACCAGTCGTCGGCCATCGCCACTGAAACCAGCGCCGGGATGGAGCAGCAGTATCGCCAGGTCGATCAGGTGGCCACCGCCTCCCACGAGATGAGCGCAACCGCCCAGGATGTAGCGCGCAGCGCTGCGCAGGCCGCACAGGCTGCACGCGAGGCCGACCAGGCCACCCGCGAGGGCCTGGCGGTGATCGAGCGCACCACCCACAGCATCGATGCCCTGGCATCGGACATGAGCGGCGCCATGGCCGAGGTGCAAGGCCTGGCGCAGAACAGCGAGAAGATTGGCTCAGTGCTGGAAGTGATCCGCTCCATTGCCGAACAGACCAACCTGCTGGCGCTCAACGCCGCCATTGAAGCCGCACGCGCCGGCGAGGCCGGGCGTGGCTTTGCCGTAGTCGCCGACGAAGTGCGCAACCTGGCCCAGCGCACCCAGCAGTCGGTGGAGGAAACCCGCCAGGTGATCGAAGCGCTGCAGGACGGCACCCGTGAGGTGGTAGGCGCCATGGACAATAGCCATCGCCAGGCCCAAAGCGGTGTGCAGCAGGTGGGCCAGGCGGTTACCGCGCTGCAGCGCATTGGCCAGGCGGTCACGGTGATTACCGACATGAACCTGCAGATTGCCTCGGCCGCTGAAGAGCAAAGCGCGGTGGCCGAGGAAATCAACAGCAACGTGGCGACCATTCGCGACGTCACCGAATCGCTGTCTGGCCAGGCCAACGAATCAGCGCGCGTGAGCCAATCGCTCAACAGCCTGGCCAACCAGCAGCAGGCGCTGATGGACCAGTTCCGCGTCTAAGCCTGCCAGGGCTGTTCATCCCGTCGTCTACACTTGCCCCATTCCCAAGGTGCCGTAGACGACGAGGTGTTCATGAAGAAAGGCCCAACGCTGCTATTGGGGGCGCTGCTGGCGCTGGGGCTGGGGCTGGCCAGTGCAGACAGTGCAGCGGCAGCGCAACCGCAAGCGCCGATCCACTTCGGCGCCATTGGCTGGGAAAGCGGCGCATTCACCACCGAATTGCTGCGCGTGATCGCCGAGCGCGGTTACGGCCATGCCACCGACACCCTGCCCGGCAGCACCGTCAGCATGGAAGTGGCCCTGGCGCGCAACGACCTGCAAGTGATCGCCGAAGAATGGGCTGGCCGCAGCCCGGCCTGGGTCAAGGCTGAGCAGGCCGGGCAGGTGTTCGCACTGGGCGACACCGTGAAGCATGCCGAGGAAGGCTGGTGGGTGCCGGCCTATGTGGTCGAAGGTGACACCGCTCGCAATATCAAACCCCTGGCGCCGCAGTTGCGCAGTGTCGAGGACCTGAAACAGTACCCTCAGGTGTTCCGCGACCCCGAGGCGCCAGGCAAGGGGCGCTTCCTCAACAGCCCCAGCGGCTGGACGTCTGAAACCGTCAACAGCCAGAAGCTCAAGGCCTACGGCCTGAACGACCTGTACAGCAATTTCCGCAGCGGCTCTGGCGCAGCGATGGATGCCGAAATCGGCTCGGCGATCCGGCGTGGCCAGCCGGTGCTGTTCTATTACTGGAACCCTACCCCGTTGATGGGCCGGTACAAGCTCATTCGGCTACAGGAACCGCCCTTCGACGCCCAGGCCTGGGCAACGCTCACCGATGCCGCCAACCCGGCGCCCAAGGGCAGCAGTTCATTGCCGGCCAAGCTGTCGATCGGGGTGTCCAAGGCGTTCCGTGACAACTACCCCGACCTGGTGAAGGTGTTCGAGCAGGTCGATTTGCCCATTGACCTGCTTAACCGCACCCTGGCAAGCATGAGCGAGAAACGCACACCCCCACGGGAAGCTGCACTGGCGTTCATGCGCGACAACCCGGCAGTGTGGAAAGCGTGGCTGCCCGCGGACATCGCGGCCAAGGTCGAGGCCAGCCTGTGAGTGAGGGCTTTCCACAAGCGTTGCAGTTCTCATTTGCCGACGGCATCAACAGGCTGGTGGACTGGCTGGTACTGAACTATGGCGACCACCTGCGCGCGGTGTCCGACCAACTTCTGCAGGTGCTGGTCGGGTTGGAAAACCTGCTGCGTTTGGTGCCCTGGTGGCTGCTGCTGTTACTGGTGGGCCTGGTGGCATGGCACGCCACCCGCAGCGGTGTGCGAAGCCTGGTGCTTGTGGGGTTGCTGGCGCTGATCGGCATGCTCGGGCTGTGGGACAAGCTGCTGCAAACCCTTGCCCTGGTGCTGGTGAGCACCGGCCTGTGCGTGCTGATCGGTGTACCGCTCGGTATTCTGCTGGCCGCACGCCCACTGGCCCGGCGGCTGATCATGCCAGTGCTGGACGTAATGCAGACACTGCCGGCGTTCGTCTACCTGATTCCCGTGCTGATGCTGTTCGGCCTGGGCAAAGTGCCTGCGGTGTTCGCCACCCTGATCTACGCCCTGCCACCGCTGGTGCGCCTGACCCAACTAGGCCTGGCCCAGATCGACCCTTCGCTGTTGCAAGCCGCACACGGGCTGGGCGCCAGCCGCTGGCAGCGGTTGCGGCGCATCGCACTGCCGCTGGCACTGCCGAGCATCATGGCCGGCCTCAACCAGTCGGTGATGATGGCCCTGTCGATGGTGGTGGTGGCCTCGATGATCGGTGCACGGGGGCTGGGCGAGGACGTGCTGGCGGGCATCCAGACGCTGAACGTTGGCCAGGGCATGGAAGCGGGGCTGGCCATTGTGGCGTTGGCCATGGTGATCGACCGCATCAGCCAGGCTTACGGCCGCGGGCGGCGTTGACGCAGCGACCAAAGCGTTTTCGGCGTTTCTAAAGCCTGCGCGCAACCGGTACGCTATGCGCCGTACCCGGCCACGGATCACCGAACATGCTGCACTTGCTGCTGACCACGCTGTTGCCGATCATCCTGTTGATCGCCTTGGGCACCTTTCTGCGCATCAGGGGGTTCCTGGCCGACGGTTTCTGGCCGGGTGCCGAACGCCTGAGCTACTACGTACTGCTGCCCTCGCTGTTTCTACATGGGCTGGCCACCGCCAACCTTGATGGCGTGCCGGTGTTGGGCATGGTAGCGGTGTTGATGCTCTCGACCGTGGCCGGCGCAGTGCTGCTGATGCTTTACCAGGGCATCAGCCAGCACGACGGCGCTGACTTCACGTCAGTCTTCCAGGGCGGGGTGCGCTTCAACAACTATATTGGGGCGACCCTGGCCGCCGGCATTTACGGCACGGCCGGCATTGCCTTGGCGGCGGTAGCCAACGCGGCCATCGTGCCCCTGGTCAACTTGCTTTGCGTGCTGGTGTTTGCACGCTTCAGCGCGCGCCACAGCTCGCCCCTTACGGTGCTGCGTGCGATCTTCGCCAACCCGCTGATCATCGGCTGCGCTGGCGGGCTGCTACTGCGGGTTACCGGCCTGGGCCTGCCCGCCGGCATCGAGCCGACGGTCAAGGCGCTGGGCCAGGCCGCGCTGCCACTCGGGCTGTTGTGCGTGGGCGCGGCGCTGGGCGGCGCGCGCGTGGGCCAGCAGGTGCGGCCTGTAATGGCCGCGTCGGGCTTCAAGTTCCTGGTCATGCCGACCTTGGCGTGGGCGTTGTGCCGGCTGCTTGGCCTCAGTGGCCAGGCGGCGGTGGTCGCGGTGCTGTTCCAGGCGCTACCCACCGCATCGTCCTCCTACGTCATGGCCAGGCAGATGGGCGGCAACGCACCGCTGATGGCAGCCATCATTGCGCTGCAGACAGTAACGGCTGCAGCGACCCTGCCTTTGGTGTTGATGCTGACGCTGGACTAAACCGCTGGGCCGACGCTCAAGGGAACGTGCTACCACGCTGAATCGTTGCACAAGCTCGGCCGCCTTCAGATCACCCAATCGCACTTTTGCCTCTGGCTGCGGTCCATTGCCGCTTAGGGTAAAACGCACGGCACATCGGTGCATGCCAACCCGTTCAATGGGTTGCACAGGCTCGGGCGTAAACCACCGGGCTTGTGTAGGATGAGCAGCGCGAACCACGACGCTGCCAGTTACAGGGAGATCCACATGCGCGTCCTGCCATCCGTTGCTGCCTTTTCGCTGGGCCTGCTTGTCTCGACTGGAGCGCTGGCGGTAACCGGCGAAGAGGCGCAGCTGATCGACTCGATCAATGTCTACCGCAGCACGGCACAGTCCTGTGGCACAGAGGCTTCGCTGGAGCTTCCCCCGCTCAACAGCGATACACGCCTGGCGTTGTCGCCGGAGGGCACCCGCGACCTGCAGCAGGCCATGACCCGTGCGGCCTACCCCATGGTCAACGTGCAGGCCATCAGCCTGTCCGGCCCGCGCGATGCCCGTGCGGCCATGCATGCCATCGAAGAAAGCTTTTGTCAGGTGGTGCTCGACCCGCAGTTCGTGGACATCGGCGTCAGCCAGGAAGGGCGAGACTGGCGGATCGTGCTGGCGCGCCCTCTGCTAAGCGGTCGCCTGGGTGACTGGCAGGCCGAAGGGCAGAAGGTACTGCAGGCAATCAATGCAGCACGCCAGCAACCGCGCCAGTGCGGTGGCCAGCCGTTCGCCGCCGCGCCGCCACTTACCTGGAACGCCGTACTGGCTGGAGTGGCTGCCAACCATACGCGGGCCATGGCCAACCAGAACTTCTTCGACCATATCGACAAGGATGGCCGTACGCCGGGTGATCGCGCCGAACTGGCCGGGTACCTGTACCAGCAGATTGGCGAGAACATCACCGCTGGCCGCGACACTGCGCAAAAGGTGGTTCAAGGCTGGCTCGACAGCCCTGGGCATTGCGCAACCCTGATGAACCCGGACTTCCGTGACCTGGGCGCCGCCTATGCCACCGACCCGAAAAGCGATGCTGGCATTTATTGGACCGGCCTGTTCGGCACCCCCCAGTAATCGGGCCAGGCCGGTCTGACAGGCGTCAGGCCTACCCGCCTCCTGCGCGCAACTGCTGCGCCGTACAAGCAAAACGCTTGCGCACGCATTTGCCCAGGTGGCTGGCGTCCCCCAACCCCACCTCGTAGGCGATCTGCGCCAGGCTGTGGCTTGAGTTGAGCAGGCGCCAGCGCGCCTGTTGCAGACGCATCTCGTGCCACCAGGCCTTGGCACTCATGCCCTGGCTGGCCTGGAACTGCCGGTCCAGTTGCCGCCTGCTGATCCCCAGTTCAGCCGCCAGGTGCTCCACAGGCAATGGCGTGCCCAGGTGATGGCGCATCAGCGCCTGCGCGCGTGCCACCAGTCTGCCTGTGGCGTGCCCAGGCTCCAGCGTTTGCAATGCGTGGTGGCTGTCACGGGGTTCATCCATCAGCATGTCTGCCAGCCCTTTCAGCGCTCGGGCTCGCCCACACGCTTTTGCCAGCAAGGCCACAACCAGGTCGACAACCGCGGTACCCCCCGCGCAGGTGATGCGGTCGCCATCAATGCAGAACAGCTGCTCCGGGAGCATCTGCAGGTGAGGGAACGCAGCGCGAAATTCAGCTTGATGGCGCCAGTGAATCACCGCCCTGTGTCCTCGCAGAAGGCCGCACGCTGCCAGCAAAAAAGCTGCGTTGTCCACGCCCACCAACTTCACCCCTGCCCTCGCGGCTTTTTTCAGCAGGCCTTCGTAGTCTGGCGCCTTGGCCGCCGTTGCCATGGCGCCTCGACCACCCAGCAGCACCAGGTAGTCAAAACCAGACACTTCCAGCTGATCGACTGCAGCCTCCACCTGCACCACCGCACCGCAGCTGGAGGCGACCGGCTCTGCCGTCAGCCCGGCCACTGTCCAGGCGCAATAACGCTGGCGGCTGTAATCCTCGTCGTCAGCGCTGAAACGCAGCTTGTCGAGCAGAGCACCGAAAGGAAGCAGGGCAAAATCGGGCATCGGTACGATCAGCAAGCGAATGTCGGGGTGCATACGGCTGTCCAGATATGACCATGGAATGACCAGATACTACCCTGCACCCGTCAGCAAGGCCTCCTAAACTGACGCTCTTTCCGGCAACTGGCGTTCGCAGCATGGCAATCGAAATCTGGCTTATCTACCTGCTGGCCAGTGCTGGGCTGGCCGTTACCCCTGGGCCCAACAGCCTGCTGGCCCTCACCCACGGCGCACTCTATGGCGCAGGTCGCACCCTGTTCACCATTCTCGGCGGCGTGGTGGGGTTCGTTGCGCTGATCGCCTTGGCCATGTTCGGCATCGGTGCGCTGTTGCAGGCATACCCGTCAGCGTTGAGCGGGCTGAAATGGGCGGGCGGTGCCTACCTGGTGTGGCTGGGCATTCAACTGTGGCGCAGCCCGGGGCTTCACCTCGCAGCAGCCGGGCATGGGGCTGTACAGGGCAATGGCAGCCTGTTTCTCCAAGGCCTGCTGTCGGCCCTGGCCAACCCCAAGGTACTGCTGTTCTACGGCGCCTTCTTGCCGCAGTTCATCGACCCGCAGCGCGGCCTGCCCGTGCAGTTCGCGGTGATGGCAGCCACCTTTGCCAGTGTCGAGCTTGCGGTGGAGTACCTGTTGGCCCGCTTGGCGTTTCGCATCCGGCCGTGGCTGAACCAGGGCGGCGCCGGGTTCAACCGTTGTTGCGGTGGGCTGTTCGTGGTGATTGGTTTACTGCTGCCGCTTGGCGCCTAGCTATCAACGGGTTCTACGAAAGTCTACACCTGGATTTAATAACGTTTTTAGCCGCAAGTTAACTTGTATTTGTGAGGCATTTGCCGATATTTGGCAGCATTTTATAAGTTCCAGGCCTGCGACAATCAGCCTCAGAATATTTTGTACCAACTTGTTAATTAGCAAGCTAAGCGTTTAAACTCGGCGCATTCCACCTGCTGAGATCCCTGGCATGACACACACTCCGCGCACTTCTGGCGCCTCAACCTTCGTCCTGGGCGGGCTGGGCATCATCATTGCCCTGCTTGGCCTTCTGCTGGCCGCCGGCGGCTTCAAGCTCGCCGGCCTGGGCGGTTCCTGGTACTTCCTGATCGGCGGCCTGGCCATGGCCCTGGCCGGCATCCTCATCGCCCGGCGCAAGCGGGCCGGGGCCTGGCTGTATGCCGTGTTCCTGCTGGGTACCGTGCTGTGGGCCCTGGCTGACGCCGGCCTGGTGTTCTGGCCGCTGTTCTCGCGCCTGTTCATGTTCGGCGCCATCGGCGCGGTCGTCGCCCTTGCCTACCCGATGCTGGCACGGGCCAGCGGCGCAAGCGCAGGCCGCAGCGCCTACGGCGTGGCGGCGGTCATGGGCGTAGTGCTGGCGATTGCCGCCGGCAACATGTTCGTCGCCCACCCCAGCGTTGCGCCCACTGGCAACGGCCCTGGCCTGACCCCGGTGGAGCCCGGCACCGCACAGAAAGACTGGGCCCACTATGGCAATACCGAAGGTGGCAGCCGCTTCGCAGCGCTGGACCAGATCCGCCGTGACAACGTCGACAAACTGAAAGTGGCGTGGACCTACCACACCGGCGACGTGGCCATCAGTGACGGCAACGGGGCCGAAGACCAGCTCACCCCGTTGCAGATTGGCAACAAGGTGTTCATCTGCACCCCACACAACAACCTGATCGCGCTGGATGCCGATACCGGCAAGGAGCTGTGGAAGAACGCCATCAACGCGCAGTCCAAGGTCTGGCAGCGCTGCCGTGGCATGGCTTACTTCGACGCCACCACGGCCGTGGCCCAGCCTACCCAGCCCAACAGCACCCCGGTCAGCGTCGCCAGCGTGCCTGCGGGTGCCAACTGCCAGCGCCGCCTGCTCACCAACACCATCGACGGCCGCCTGATTGCCGTGGATGCCGACAACGGTGAGTTCTGCCAGGGCTTTGGCAACAATGGCCAAGTCGACCTCAAGGCTGGCCTGGGCGATGTACCGGACTCCTACTACCAGCTGTCCTCGGCGCCGCTGATGGCCGGCACCACGGTGGTGGTTGGCGGGCGTGTTGCCGACAACGTACAGACCGACATGCCAGGCGGTGTGATCCGTGGCTTCGACGTGTATACCGGGGCCATGCGCTGGGCGTTCGACCCGGGCAACCCGCAAGACCGTCAGGCGCCACAGGGTGACAACACCTACGTGCGCAGCACCCCCAACAGCTGGGCGCCGATGTCCTACGACCCGGCGATGAACACCGTGTTCCTGCCCATGGGCTCGTCCTCCACCGACATCTACGGTGTGGAACGCAACAAGCTGGACCACACCTATGGCGCTTCGGTCCTGGCCCTGGACGCGACTACCGGCAACCAGAAGTGGGTCTATCAGACTGTCCACAACGACCTGTGGGACTTCGACCTGCCGATGCAGCCAAGCCTGATCGACTTCACCAAGGACGACGGCCAGTCGGTGCCTGCGGTGGTGATCGGCACCAAGGCCGGGCAGATCTACGTGCTGGACCGCGCCACCGGCAAGCCGCTGACCCAGGTCGACGAAGTACCGGTCAAGCCGAGCAACATCCCCAACGAGCCTTACTCGCCAACCCAGCCTAAGTCGGTGGGCATGCCGCAGATCGGTGCGCAGACCCTGACCGAGTCGGACATGTGGGGGGCCACCCCGTACGATCAGCTGCTGTGCCGCATCGACTTCAAGAAAATGCGCTACGACGGCCTGTACACCGCGCCAGGCACGGACCTGTCGCTGAGCTTCCCCGGCTCGCTGGGCGGCATGAACTGGGGCAGTATTTCCACTGACCCGGTGCATGGCTTCATCTTCGTCAACGACATGCGCCTGGGCCTGTGGATCCAGATGATCCCGTCGCAAAACCAGGGCAAGGCAGCCTCCGGTGGCGAGTCGTTGAACACCGGCATGGGCGCGGTACCGCTCAAAGGCACGCCGTATGCGGTGAACAAGAACCGCTTCCTGTCGGTGGCCGGCATTCCGTGCCAGGCTCCTCCGTTCGGCACCCTCACTGCCATCGACATGAAAACCCGCCAGGTGGCCTGGCAGGTCCCGGTTGGCACCGTGGAAGACACCGGCCCACTGGGCATCCGCATGCACCTGCCCATCAAGATCGGCCTGCCGACACTCGGTGGCACCCTGTCGACCCAAGGCGGGCTGGTATTCATTGCCGGCACCCAGGACTTCTACCTGCGCGCCTATGACAGCAGCAACGGTAACGAGATCTGGAAAGCACGCCTGCCGGTGGGTAGCCAGGGTGGCCCGATGACCTATGTGTCGCCCAAGACCGGCAAGCAGTACGTGGTGATCACCGCCGGCGGCGCACGCCAGTCGACTGACCGGGGCGACTATGTGATCGCTTACGCCCTGCCTTGAGACCGTGTCGCCCTTGGCGCGGGTGAGCCTGCTCCTACAAGGAGCAGGCGCACCCAACCCCACAGCCGGCCCGGTGCGCCGGCTTGTACAGGCGGGTGTGCTACCCGCCTGTGTGAGGGCGGTTTTACCCGCCAAGAGGCCCTGAAAGACTCCCCGAGACCCCGCAATGCTATCCGCAACCCGCATGACTCCTGCTTTGCTGCTGGCCCTGGCCAGCACCCCTGCCCTCGCCGACGGCGACCTGATGACCCGCAGCACGCTGACAGGCGACTGGGGCGGCCTGCGCCATCAGCTTGAGGCAGACGGCATCCGCTTCACCGCCGACTACAGCGGTGAAACCGCCTACAACGCTCACGGCGGCCTGCACCGCTCGGCGCGTTACTCGCAAAACGTCAAACTGGGCGTCCAGTTTGACCTGTCCAAGCTGTATGGCCTGGACAATGGCGGTAAGGTGCAGCTGACCATCAACGATCGCCGGGGCAACAGCGCCTCCGAAGACCTGGTAGGCAACCGACTGCCGATTCAGGAAAACTACGGCGGCCTCTACACCCGCCTGACCGAACTGAGCTACGAGCGCACCCTGTTTACCCCGGCGCTGAACGTGAAGCTCGGCTACATGGCCATGGGCAACGACCTGGGCGGCCTGGACAGTGGCATTTTGTGCAACTTCATGAATGCCGGTTTCTGCGGCCACCCGCTGAACATGTCCGGTGGTAGCGGCTGGACCAACTACCCCAACGCCCGTCTTGGCGTGCGCGTGAAGTACGACCTGTCGCCCGCCTGGCAACTGCGGGTTGCCGCCTTCAACGTCGACCCGGAAAGCAACGGCAATTCCAGCCGGGCCTGGCACCTGCGGCCCAAGCACACTACTGGCACCGTGGTGCCGGTTGAGCTGGTCTACAAGCTTCAGGGCGAGCTGCCCGGCGAGTACAAGCTGGGTTACTACTACGACAGCTCCGACGCCAAGCGTATCGGCAGCGACAAGCAGGTGGCGGGCCGCGGCGGCCACTACCTGCTGATTGACCAGGCCGTGTGGAACGACCCTGGCCTGCCAGGGCGCAGCCTGCATGCTTTTGGCCAGTACTCGGCGTCCAGCAAGGCGGCTTCGCCTTTCACCAAGTGGTATGGCGCAGGCGTGGTGTTGTATCAACCGTTCCAGGGGCGGCCGCGGGATACCGTGGCCCTGGGCTACGGCCGTGCGGTGCCCAACCCACGCAGCCGGGACGTCCAGCAAGCGGCTGCCTTCGATGCCGGGCGCCCCTACCCGGACATCGACAGCGCCGAGCAGTTGATCGAACTGAGTTACGGCTACCAGGCCACACCGTGGCTGAACCTGCGGCCGGATGTGCAGTACATCATCGAGCCAGGCGCGTTCTCTGGCAAAGCCATCGACAACGCCCTGGTGGTCGGGCTGCAGGTCAAGGCCAGCTTCTGACAGGCATCTGGCGCAGGTAGGCCACCAGCCTGGCCAACATCGCGTCACACGCCCGCAACTGCTCGACGCTGACGAACTCGTCGGGCTTGTGGCCCTGGTCCATGCTACCAGGGCCACACACCACGGTCGGGATACCGGCCTGGTCGAACAGCCCTCCTTCCGTGCCAAATGCCACCGTACCGAAAGCCTCCGAGCCACTGAGCAACGCCAGCAACTGCGCCGCCTCGCTGTCTGCCGGGGTCGCCAGCCCAGGGTAGGCACTCAAGGGTTGCAGGCGAATAGCGCTCTCGCGGTTGACCTTGCGCATCCGTGGCAGCAACTCGGCGTCGGCATACTGCTGCAACTCGCTGGCTACCGTGGCGGCATCGAAGCCTGGCAAGGCCCGCACTTCGAAATCGAACTCGCAATGCGCCGGCACGATATTGAGCGCCGTGCCCCCTTTGATCACGCCGGTCTGCACCGTGGAGAACGGCGGGTCGAAACGGCAGTCATGCCGTTCGGGGCTGGCCAGCGCCTCACCCAAGTCACCCAGTTTGCCAATCAGCTTGGCCGCATATTCGATGGCATTGACCCCGTACGGAGCGTACGCCGAGTGGCAGGCTGCACCCTGCACCTGGCAGCGCACGGCCAGCTTGCCCTTGTGCCCAAGCACCGGTTTGAGTTCGGTAGGCTCGCCGATCAGGCAGAGCCGGGGCTTGAGCGGGCGCTGTTCAAGGGCGGCCAGCATGGAGCGCACCCCCAGGCAGCCCACCTCTTCGTCATAGGAAAATGCCAGGTGCACAGGCATGCGCAGCGGCTCGGCCAGCAATGCCGGGACAGCCGCCAGCACCGAGGCGATGAAGCCTTTCATGTCGGCGGTGCCCCGCCCATAAAGCCGGCCGTCGTGCTCGCTGAGCGCGAACGGCGCCACCGTCCAGGCCTGGCCATCGACCGGCACCACGTCGGTATGCCCCGACAGCACAATACCCGCGACGTCTGTGGGGCCGATGGTGGCGAACAGGTTGGCCTTGGTGCCCTCTGTGTTGAGGAACAGCTCACTGGCAACGCCCAGGCTGGCCAGGTAGTCGCGCACGAAGCCGATCAGGTCGAGGTTGGAGTCGCGGCTGACCGTGGCATAGCCCACCAACCGGGCCAACAGCGCGCGGCTGGCGAACTCACTCATCGCCCGCCACCCCGTAGCTGGGGGCTGCGGTCGGGTCCAGGGCGCGGGTCACATAGTCTTGCATCTGCGGGCGATAGGCCTGCCACAAGCCCTGCAGGGCGCCGATGGGGTCGTTGTCGGCCCAGTCTACCCGCAGGTCCACCAGCGGCCAGGTCAGCTCGCCGGCAACCTTGAGCGCGGCAGAATGGACCGGCCCGGCTTCACCGCCTGCCGCCATCGCCGCGTGCATGGCGGCCAGCAGGCGGTCAGCCAGGTGCCCGCTGGCCTGCTCGAATGCCTGCACCATGGCCTCTATCACGGCGGCCGAGGCCAACAGGTTACCGGCTGCCGCGCACTGCTCCCCGGCCACGGCATGATGGGTGCCAAGCGCTTCACGCCCGGTGAACAGCGCCACCTGGCCGTGGCTGTCGATCACCGTGACCTGGCGATACTCACTCCAGCCATTGGCGCTCAGCACCTGGTCCAGGGCGGTGGCCGGGGGCAGTTGCCCGCGCTCAAGGGCGTCGAGAATCTGCGGCCCGAGGGCGGGCAAGGTGATGTTCTGCGTAGCAACCGCGCCTACCCCGGCCCTGACCCAGGGGCAGCGGGCACCGACCGCGATGCTGGAAGAACTGATGGCGATACCGACCTGGCCGGTTTCCTGGCAGCGCCCGATGATGGAGAAGGTCATGGCATGGATCCTGTTGTGCTATGCGGTTGGAAGGCATTCTGCGAGCAAACCCGAGGCCCAGGAAACCACCTTTTTCCGAGGCCTTGAGCAACAAAAAACTAACCCTTCGCCCCCCGCTGGCACGCCCGAACGGCCACCATGCACGGTGCACCCCCGGCCCGTCGGGGCCTTCGCCAATTTATCGGCAAGCACCAGCTAAATACTATTTTCGCCATTGTCCGGGCATCCCTAGTCTGGCCCCAGGTAAACGGCGGTCTTCCAACCGACCTCACAAAAACCGCCTGAACAAGGGCTCGGACATGACACTGAACAACCTCGAAATCGACACCCTCGTCGTCGGCGCCGGCCAGGCCGGTGTGGCCATGAGCGAACACCTGAGCAAGCTGGGCGTGCCGCACTTGGTACTGGAACGCAACCGCATTGCCGAAGCCTGGCGCACCGGCCGCTGGGATTCGCTGGTGGCCAACGGCCCGGTATGGCACGACCGCTTCCCGGGCCTGGCGTTCGACATGGACGCTGATGCCTTTGCCGGCAAGGACCAGGTAGCCGACTACTTCGAACACTACGTACGCAAGTACAACCTGCCGGTGCGCACCGGCATCGAGGTGCGCAAGGTAGTGCGCAACAGCGACCGCCCCGGCTTCACCATCGAAACCAACGAGGGCGTGATCCGCGCCAACCGGGTGGTGGCTGCCACCGGGCCGTTCCAGAAGCCAGTGATCCCGGCCATCGCCCCCAAGGACACCAACCTGCATCAGATCCACTCGGCGGCCTACTTCAACCCGCAGCAACTGCCTGAAGGTGCCGTGCTGGTGGTGGGCGCCGGGTCTTCCGGGGTGCAGATTGCCGAAGAACTGATGCGCGCCGGGCGCCAGGTGTACCTGTCGGTGGGGGCCCATGACCGCCCACCGCGCGCCTACCGCAACCGCGACTTCTGCTGGTGGCTGGGGGTGCTGGGCGAATGGGATGCCGAAATCGCCAAGCCTGGGCGCGAACACGTCACCATCGCGGTAAGTGGTGCCCGTGGCGGCCATACCGTCGATTTTCGCGCCCTCGCCCACCAGGGCATGACCCTGGTCGGCCTGACCCAGTCGTTCAGCGATGGCGTCGCGCACTTCCAGGACAACCTGGTAGAAAACATCAACCGCGGCGACGAGAACTACCTGGCCCTGCTCGATGCTGCCGATGCCTACGTAGCGCGCAACGGCCTGGACCTGCCCGAAGAGCCCGACGCCCGCAAACGCCTGCCCGACCCGGCCTGCATGCGCACCCCGCTGCGCCAACTGGACCTGGCCGAGGCCGGTGTGGCCACCATCATCTGGGCGACCGGCTACGGCGTGGACTTCAGCTGGCTGCAGGTGGACACCTTCGATGCCAACGGCAAGCCCCAGCACCAGCGCGGTGTCGCCCGCGAGCCCGGCGTGTACTTCCTCGGCCTGCCCTGGTTGTCGCGCCGTGGCTCCTCGTTCATCTGGGGCGTATGGCACGACGCCAAGCACGTCGCTGGCCACATCGCCACCCAGCGCACCTACCTGGCCTACCGCGACCGCGAGCAGCGCGCCGCCGATGACCAGCCACACCCCAAGCTCAGCACCGTCAGCACCCTAGGAGCCCACTGATGCCTACCCACACCCGCATCCGCATGTTCAACACCAAGGTCACCTACCCCAACCAGACCCTGGACAACGACCTGTGCCAGGCGGTGCGCGCCGGCAACACGGTCTATGTTCGCGGCCAGGTAGGCACCGACTTCGAAGGTAACCTGGTAGGCCTGGGCGACCCCCGGGCGCAGGCCGAGCAAGCCATGAAGAACGTCAAGCAATTGCTGGAAGAAGCCGGTTCCGACCTGTCGCACATCGTCAAGACCACCACCTACATCACCGACCCGCGTTTCCGCGAGCCGGTGTACAAGGAAGTGGGCAAATGGCTGAAGGGGGTGTTCCCCATTTCCACCGGCCTGGTGGTTGCCGGGCTTGCCCAGGCCGAGTGGCTGATGGAGATCGACGTGATCGCCGTCATTCCCGACCCGGCCTAGCAGCCGCCGGGGCTCAGAAGCCCACGGTGGCGGACAGCAGGTAGGTGCGCGGGGTGGACAAGGTGAGCCCCGGCTCGGCGTCATCGGGCGCACCGGCCGAGCTCCAGTAGCGGTCGTCCAGCACGTTCTCGACACTGGCGCGCAGGGTGACCTGCGTGGCGTCCACCTTGAAGGCATAGCGGGCACCCAGGTCGTAGCGCTCCCAGCCGTCGATCTTCTTGCTGTTGTTCTGGTCCAGGTACTGGGAGCTGGAGTGGGTGCCGCGCGCTGTCAGCGTCAGGCCGTCCACCCCGGGTACGTCCCATTCGGCGCCCAGGTTGACGTTGTATTCCGGAGTGGCGGGGGCGCGGTTGCCGTCATAGGCGCCGCCCACGGTATCGGTCAGTTCGCTGTCGATGTACATCACCCCGCCCAGCAGCCGCACCCCGTCCAGCGGCTCGCCGAACACGCTCAGCTCGATGCCACGGTTGTTGCGCTTGCCATTGGCACCGAACACGCGGGAGCCGGGGTTGGTTTCGTAGGCGGGCTGGCGGATACGGAACGCGCTGGCGGTGAACGCGACCTTGCCCAGGTCGTATTTGGCGCCCACTTCAACCTGGCGGCTGGTGAACGGCGGGAAGATTTCATCTTCGTTGATGGAGGTCGAAGGTGCGATCTTGCCCTGGCTCAAGCCCTCCATGTAGTTGGCGTACAACGACAGCTGGTCGGTGACTTTCAACAGCACGCCGCCCGACGGCGAGACCTTTTCTTCGTCGTAGGCTGTGTCGCCTTTCACACCATCGCTCCAGTCGTCCACCTGCACGCGCTGCCAGCGCAGGCCCAGGGTGACCAGCAGGTTGTCGTCGAAAAAGCCCAACGTGTCGGCCAGGGCCACGCCCGAGAAGCGGTTCTCGGTGTAGTCCTTGGAGTCGCGCCGGGTGGGTGTGCCAGGGGCCGGTATTGCGACTGGGTTGTACAGGTTGCTGGGCGACGACGCATAGCGGGCGCCGCCGTTGGTGAAGTCCATGTAGTAGTAGGTGGCGGCCAGGTTCACCTCGTGGCTGACCGGGCCGGTGTGGAACCAGTTGCGTAACCCGGCCATGGCCGTGCGCACCGACTCGTCACGGGTAAAATCACGTGGCTGCACAGTGAAGTCGCCCGCATCGTTGATGATCGACACGTTGTGGCGCAGGAAGTCATGGTTGCTCTTGCGCGCGCCCACAGCGCCGTAGGCAAGCAGCGATTCGCTGATGTCGTATTCGGCATGCACGGCACCGAAAGTGTCGTTGGTACGTGCCTTGCTCCAGGCCTGGGCGTAGTTGCGGTGCACATCGCTGGCCTTCGGCACCTTGGCGCGCGCGCCTACCAGCACCCGCTCCTGCGGGGCGTCGGTATCGCGCTCGGTATGGCCCAGGTCGGCCGACAGCCGCAGGCGGTCGCCGCGAAAATCCAGGCCCAGCACCGCCATTTCACGGTCGACGCTCTGGTGGTCCCATTCGGTGTCGCCCGATTGCTTCACACCGTTGAAGCGCACGCCGAACTGCTGGCCTTCACCGAAGCGCCGGCCAATGTCCACCGCGCCGCCGGCCTGGCCTGCCGAGGCATAGCTGCCTGTGAACTCGGTGATGGGCTTGTCGGTGGCGCGCTTGGGCTGCACGTTGATGCCGCCCCCTACGCTGCCACGCGGGGCGATGCCGTTGATCAGCTGGCTGGGGCCCTTGATGATGTCCACCCGGTCGGCCATTTCCATGTCGATGGAATAGGTCGGCAGCAGGCCGTACAGGCCGTTGTAGGCCACGTCGCTGTTGAACAGGCTGAAACCGCGAATGGTGAACTGCTCGAAGCGCCCGCCCGCCGGGTTGGTGGTACGTACCGAAGGGTCGCTGGCGACCAGCTCACCCAAGGTGCGCGCCTGCTGGTTCTTGACCAGGTCGCTGGTGTAGCTGGTGATACTGAACGGCGTTTCCATGAAGTCCCGCGCCCCCAGCAGGCCCTGGGCACCCTGCCGCGCCACCTGGCCGCCGGCATAGGGCTGTGCGTCGTTGCCGGCGGGCAGGCCACTGACGATGCTGGTGGGGGCGATTTCCAGGGCAGCGCCCGCTTGCGGTGCCGGCATGAGCGTAAAGGCGCCCTCGCCGACCGGCAGCAGTTGCAGGCCACTGCCGCGCAGCAGGTGCATGAAGCCTTCATCCACGCTGTAGCGGCCAGACAATCCCTCGCTGTTCAAACCACGCACCAGCGCAGGGTCCAGCGAAAGGCTCACGCCAGCCTGGTCGGCAAAGCGGGTCAAGGCCGCGCCAAGGCTGGCGGCAGGTACTTGGTAAGCCCGCCGCACGGGCTCCTCGGCCCAGGTGGGCAGGCTCAGCAGCAGGCTCATGGCAAACAACGGACGCACGGCGCGCACCAGCGGGCGCACGCGGTTGGACTTTACTGCACGCATCTGAAAAAGCTCCCCTTCATGGTCTTCTACCGGTAATGACCGGTGAGCGAAAAAAAGGGGACAGCCTCATGCGGAATTTTCTCGTGGGGCCAGGGTGACCCAATAACGGGTGCGGGCCTGCACCTGCACCGGCAGGCTGGCGGCGAGCAGGGCCAGTACCTGGTCCGTGTCGTCCAGGCGGAAGGTGCCGGTGACCCGCAACCCGTCGATGGCCGGTGACCAGCGCAGCACGCCGGGGCGATACCGGCGCAGCTCGGCCAGCAGTTCGCCCAGGCGGCGATCATCCAGGCGCAGCACGCCCTCGCGCCAGCCCAGCAGCCAGGGTTCCACAGTGGTCACGGCATCCACCCCGCTACCGAGCAGGCTAGCCTGCTGGCCGGCTTCGAGGACCACGGGCGAGCCATTCCCGGGCTGCAGGCGCACGCGGCCACCCGTCACCGATACTCGGCAACCTGAATCCAGCAGGCGCAGACAGACATCGGCGGCGCCTGACCCTTGGCCTCCCAGCTGTACCTGGCCGGTAGGCACCTGCACCCGCAGGTCGAGGTGGCCAGGGGTCTTCACCGCCACCTCTCCCCGCCTGAGTGTGATGCGCCGGCCTGGGCCGTCGATATCCACGGCGCTGTCGGTGTTCAACTGCACCGACGTGCCATCGGCCAGCCGCAATTCGCGGCGTTCGCCCACCCCGGTCCTTACGTCCGCGGCCCAGGCGTCGATAGGCAGTTCGCGGCTGATCAACCAGGCCGACGGTAACAGCACCGCCACGCCCAGTGCCTGCTTGAGCAACGCACGGCGGCCAGCATCCGGCCGGTCCAAGGTTGCCATGGCCAGGCTGCCGGGCAAGCTGCTGAAGCGCTGGCGCAGCAGCAGTGCCTTCTGCCAGGCGTGCTCATGGGCCAGGTTACTGGCCCGCCACTGCTCAAGGCGCAACAGGTCCGCATCGCTGGCACTGCCCGAGTCCAGCAGCGACAGCCAGCGCGCGGCGCCACGCAGGGCATCGCGCATTTCGGAGGGGTGCGGGTTCATTCCAGCTCGGCCAGCAGGCAATGTTCGTAGGCCTGAGCCATGTAGCGCTTTACCGAACGCTCGCAGACGCCAAGGCGCACGCCGATTTCGGCATAGCCCAAGCCCTCGATCTGGCTCCAGAGAAATGCCTTGCGCACCGCAGGCTTCAAGCCATCGAGCAGTTCGTCCAGCGCCTGCAGGGTTTCCAGCAACACCCAGCGCTGCTCGGGCGAGGGCACGTGTTGCTCGGGCAGTTGCGCCAGGGCATCCAGGTAAGCTTGTTCAAGGCTGCGGCGCTGATAGAAGTTGCTGAGCAGGCGCTTGCCCACTGTCAACAGGTAGGCACGCGGTTCGTGAATGTCGGCAAGCGGCTGAGCACTGGCCAGTACGCGCAGGAAGGTGTCCTGGCTGAGGTCGGCAGCATCCCAGGCATTGCCGATGCGCCGGCGCAGCCAGTTTTCCAGCCAGCCGCGATGCTCGCGGTAGAACGCAGGCAGGCTGGGCGTGGGCGGCGGCGCGGCATCGATCATGGGGATGGCCCTGCAGTGGAAGTAAATAGGATTAATTCTAATTTACATCGCACAGCAGGACCAACCTCTTTATCACCTGTCAGGCAATGGCGGCGTCCACAAGCACTTGGGCTTCTTGCACCAGGCGCTGAAGATGCGCTTCATCGATGAAGCTTTCGGCGTAGATCTTGTAGATGTCCTCAGTGCCCGATGGCCGTGCCGCAAACCAGCCATTGGCGGTCATCACCTTGAGGCCACCAATGGCCTGGCCGTTGCCCGGCGCATGGCTCAGCACCTGCACGATCGGCTCGCCGGCCAGTTCCGTGGACTTCACCTGCTCGGGCGCCAGCTTGCTCAGCAGCGCCTTCTGGCGGGCATCCGCCTTGGCCTCTACCCGGGTGGCGTAAGGTTTGCCGAGGGCTGCAGTCAGGTCCGCGTAGGCCTGGCCCGGGTTACGGCCGGTACGGGCAGTCATTTCCGCCGCCAGCAGCGCAGGGATCAGGCCATCCTTGTCGGTCGCCCAGACCGACCCATCACGGCGCAGGAACGAGGCCCCGGCGCTTTCTTCGCCACCAAAACCCAACGCGCCGTCGAACAGCCCCTGGGCGAAATATTTGAAGCCCACCGGCACTTCGTAGAGCTCACGGCCCAGCCGCTCGGTGACACGGTCGATCAAACCGCTGGACACCACGGTCTTGCCCACCGCTGCGTCGCTGCGCCATTGCGGGCGGTGGCGATACAGGTAATCGATGGCCACGGCCAGGTAGTTGTTGGGTTGCAGCAGGCCTTCAGGGGTGACGATGCCGTGGCGGTCGTGGTCCGGGTCGCAGGCGAAGGCCACGTCAAAACGCTCGCGCAGGCCGATCAGGCCCTGCATGGCGTAAGGCGAGGAAGGGTCCATGCGGATCTGGCCGTCCCAGTCCACGCTCATGAAGCGGAAGGTCGGGTCTACCTCGGTGTTCACCACTTCCAGGTCGAGCTTGTAGTGTTCGGCAATGGCCGACCAGTAGCGCACTCCTGCCCCACCCAGCGGGTCGACGCCCAGGCGCAGCTTGGCGGCCCGGATCACGTCGAAGTCGATCACGTTCTCCAGGTCGGCCACGTAATGGCTGACATAGTCGTGGCGGCGGGTGGTCGGCGCCAGCAGCGCCTGGGCATGGTCAATGCGCTTGACCCCGGCGAGGTCCGCCGCCAGCAGTTCATTGGCCTTGTTTTCGATCCACTTGGTGACGTCGCTGTCGGCAGGCCCACCGTTAGTGGGGTTGTACTTGAACCCACCGCTTTGGGGCGGGTTGTGCGACGGGGTAATGACGATGCCGTCGGCCAGGCCCTGCTCGCGCCCGCGGTTGTAGCACAGGATGGCGTGGGAGATGGCGGGTGTCGGGGTGTACTCGTCGTCCTTGGACAGCATCACCTGCACGCCGTTGGCGGCCAGCACCTCCAGGGCGCTGGCGGCAGCAGGTGCCGACAGGGCATGGGTATCGGCGCCAATGAACAACGGGCCGTCGATGCCCTTTTCCTGGCGATACAGGCAGATGGCCTGGGTGATCGCCAGCACATGGTACTCGTTGAAGCTCAACTCGAAGGAGGTGCCCCGGTGCCCTGAGGTGCCAAAGGCTACCCGCTGGGTCGCCACGGCCGCATCCGGGCGGCCGGTGTAATAGGCCGTGAGCAGGCGGGGGATATCAACCAGCACGCTGGCCGGTGCCGGCTTGCCTGCCAAAGGACTGAGCGTCATGCATAAACCTCGAGTTCAACGAATGGTGGGTGTTGGAACGTGCAGTGTACTGAGAGTTGCATGGCGGTGCGATGGGGCCAGTCAACAAACAACCTGGCAACCCGCCAGCTTCTGGGCGGTCTAGAGTGAAGCTCATCAGCCACTGCCTGCGAGGCCCCATGGCATTTCATCGTCTCACCCGTACCCACCCCAGGCTAACCATCGCCGCCATTGTCGGCCTGCTGAGTGGCTGGTTGATCCCAGGCGGCGACAGCGTGCAGCGCATTCTGACCGGCTGGAACCTGGGGGTATGGCTGTACTTGCTCCTGGTGCTGTGGTTGAGCTGGAACGCCAGCCCGGACAACGTACGCAAGGTGGCCCGCACCGAGGACGAAAACGCCGGGCTGGTGTTGCTCACCGTATGCGTGGCCGCCATTGCCAGCCTGGTGGCAGTGACGTTCCAGCTGGTTTCGAGCCGTGGCTTGCACGGCGACGCCCTGGCGGTGCACTACCTGTACACCGGGCTGACGATTGCCGGCTCCTGGCTGCTGATCGGCTGCATCTTCAGCCTGCACTATGCGCGGCTGTTCTATGCCGGGCAGCACCCCGAGCCGCCGCTGCGGTTCGCCGACAACGAATGCAGGCCTGACTACTGGGACTTCCATTACTTCTCTTTCACCATCAGCGTGGCGGTGCAAACATCGGACGTGGGCGTGGCCGGGCGCAACCTGCGCCGGGTGGTGCTGGCCCACTCGTTGGTGGGGTTCGTGTTCAACACGGCCATCCTGGGGTTCACCATCAACATCGCGGCAGGGCTGTTGAATTGAGGCTACCGCCTGTCCGAAAACCTCATGCGGGCGAGGAATGGAGCGCTGCCTCATGGCGCCCAGGATTCGAGGCATCTGGGCCAGGAAAACGTTTGCCCCGCGCCGGCTGTTCAGGCCGTCGGCATCCCCGTCTGTGACCTGGGTCATCCATTGATACATTTGTCATATTTGTGAACGAGAATCGCTCGGTGCAAGTGCTATGGTTACCTTCCCAGCGGTCGCATGACGCGGCCGCCCATCACCATCGTCCAGGCAAGGACAAGGAGGCTGGCATGAACAAGATGACGTTCCCCAACGCCTGCCAGGTGATGCGCTGGCACTTCCATCCGCTTGGCTTCGAAGCCAGCATGGATGCGCCTCGCAGCATGGTCGCGCGGCTGTTCGACCGTGGCACCGGTGTAACACTGCTGGCCATTGCCGGCATCCCCTGCACGGCCATCATGGCGGCAGCGGACGTCGAGCGCATCATCGAGGCGGTCGAGGCCGAAATCGATGCGTTCCAGCCAGCCTTCACACTGCGCGACGCAGGCTAGCCGACTGCAGCCAGCGCCGGGCCCATGGCCTGCAAACCGCTCATGAACTGCTCGGCCGGCACCGGCTGGCCCAGCAGGTACCCTTGCAGCGAATCACAGCCCAGGCGCGTGAGAAACGCCTGCTGCCCCCCGGTCTCTACCCCTTCAGCAACGATGCGCAGGCCTAATGCCTGGCCCAACGCCACAATGGCAGAAACGATGGCCGCATCCTCGCTGTCCTGCTCCAGTTCACGAACAAAGCCACGGTCGATCTTCAATTCGTTGGCCGGTAGCCGCTTGAGGTACAGCAAACTGGAGTAGCCCGTACCAAAGTCGTCGATAGACAGGTCTACCCCCATCTCGGAAAGCCGTCGCAGCACGGCCAGGCTGACGTCAGCGTCGTGCATGGCGGTGGTTTCCGTCACTTCCAGGGTCAGGCAGTTGGCCGGCAGGTAGTTGCTCGCCAGGGCGCTGGCCACGCTGTCAACCAACCCCGCATGGCAAAACTGGATGGCCGACAGGTTCACCGCAATACGCCAGCCGACATGCCCTTCGTTCAACCACTGGCGCATCTGCCGGCAGGCCTCGTTCAGCACCCACTCACCAATGGGCAAGATCAGCCCGGTCTTCTCCGCGAGGCCAATGAAGCGGTCGGGCAACAGCAGGCCGTGTTGAGGGTGTTCCCAGCGCAACAAGGCTTCGGCACCGATCGGCTGGCAGGCCCTGGCGTCGAACTTGGGCTGATAATGCAGACGCAACTGCCGGCGCTCCAAGGCATGGCGCAGGTCCTGCAGCAGTTGCAACTGCTGGCGGGCGTTGCTGTTCATCGACACGTCGAAAAAACTGTAGCCGTTCTTGCCCGCGCTCTTGGCGTGGTACATGGCAGCGTCCGCATTGCGCAGCAGTTCGTGTTGGTCAAGGCCATTGCCCGGGTAAAGCACAATGCCCAGGCTGGCCGACAATTGCAGCTCGTGGTCGGCCACCTGGAAGGGTCGGGACACCAGATTGACCTGCTTGACTGCCACATCCATGGCATCGGCTGGAGTCTGCAGCTCCACCAGCAGCACGAACTCGTCGCCGCCGATACGCGCCAGGGTGTCCTGGCTGTGCAAGTGACCGCGCAGGCGAGCGGCCACCGCCTTGAGCAACAAGTCACCAATGTGGTGGCCAAAGGCATCGTTCACCGGTTTGAAACCGTCCAGGTCGATGAACATCAGCGCAAAGCACCCGCCCTGCTCCGCCACCTTGGCAATCGCCTGCTCGATCCGGTCCGCCAACAGGCTGCGGTTGGGCAACGCAGTAAGGGTGTCGTGCAGCGCCAGTTGGGTGAGCTCCTGGTTGGCCAGGGTCAGCGACCTGGCCAGCTCCGCGGTGCGTACCTCAAGGCGGGCGTCCAGCACCGACGTCAGCAAGGCGACCGCCAGCACAGCCAGGGTGGGGATCAGTACCAGGTAGACCAACCCGTCGCCCTGCAGCCCACCAGGCAAGGCGCCACAATAGCTACCCACCGGGAAACTTGCCGCGGCCATGCCGGTGTAGTGCATGCCGACGATCGCCAGACCCATCACCACCGCAGCCAGGCCCCGAACCTGCCTGACATACGGCGTTTGCCTGCGCAGCCGGAAGGCGATCCACAACGCGGCCGCCGACGCCACCACGGCAATCAACAGCGATGCCATGAACAGTGAGGGGTCGTAGTCGATCCCCGGCAGCATGCGCAGCGCCGCCATGCCGGTGTAATGCATGCTGGCAATGCCGCCGCCCATGATCAGCGCCCCGAACGCCAGCTGTAGCCAGGGCAGGCGTGGCTGGCTGACCAGCCACAGGGCAAAGCCTGAGGACAGCACTGCAATCAGCAGCGACAGCGCGGTCAGGGGCAGGTCATACCCCAGGTCGACCGGAAGGCTCAGGGCAAGCATGCCCACAAAATGCATGGACCACACCCCGGTCCCCATGGCCAGCGCGCCACCCGCCATCCACAAGGCAGCCGCACGGCCTTTGGCCGTAGCGATGCGGCCGGTGAGGTCAAGGGCGGTATAGGACGCCAGGATTGCCACGCACAGCGAAATCAACACCAGCGAAGAGGAGTAGCTAGCGGTCAGCATTTGAGTTTCCGGAGACGGGCCGGGGCGGCCCGGAAAAAGCTGACGATTGTACTCAAGCTTTGGCGAAACGCACGGGGTTTTTGCTAACGAAAATGGGCCGCCCGGTGGGTCATTCCTGCTCGCTGAACGCCTGCTGTGCCTGCCAGCCGCCCCCCAGTGCCGCCACCAGTTGCACACTGGCCACCAACCGCCCTTGCAGCAGGTTCAGCGCACTGCGTTCGTTGCTCAGGGCGGTAGCCTGCACGTTGACCACATCCAGGTAGCCGATCAGCCCCGCGCGGTACTGGTTCTCGGTCAGGCGCAGGGATTCGCGGGCCGCTTCCAGGGCTTCCTGGCGCACTACCGCCTCGTCACCGTACACCTTCAACTGCACCAGCAGGTTTTCCACCTCCTTGAACCCGTCCAGCACCGTCTGCCGGTACTGCGCCACGGTCTGGTCATACACCGCCACGGTACGGTCGACCTCGGCGCTGCGTTTGCCGGCATCGAACAGTGTGAGCGCCAGTTGCGGGCCAACGGACCAGTAACGGTTGGGCAATTCGATCCAGTTGCTGAAGCTGCTGCTGGAGTACCCGCCGTTCATGCTCAGGCTCAGGTCTGGGAAGTACGCGGCACGGGAAACGCCGATATTGGCGTTGGCCGCCATCACGTTGCGCTCGGCGGCTGCGATGTCGGGGCGCCTTTCGAGCAGCTGTGACGGCAACGCCACGGGTATCTGCGGCAAGGCCGGGATGTCCTTGCTATCGGCCAAGGCAAACTGCGCTGGCGTCTTGCCCAGCAACACAGCGATGGCGTTCTCGAACTGGGCACGCTGCCACGCCAGGTCGATCAGGTCGGCCTGAGTGCTCTTGAGCTGGGTACGCGCCTGGGCCACCGCATCGGGGCCGGCAATACCGGCACGGTACTGGTTCTGGTTCATGCGCAGCGACCGCTCGTAGGCGGCGACGGTGGCCTCCAGCAAGCGTTTCTGTTCATCGATCACCCGCAGTTGCAGGTAGTTCTGCACCAGCTCGGACTGCTGGCTCAGGCGCATGGCCGCAAGGTCAGCCAGGCTGGCGTCGGCGCTGGCTTCGTTGGCATTGAGCGTTTCGCGCAGCTTGCCCCACAGGTCGATCTCCCAACTGACGCCCAACTGGGCGTTGTAGGTATTGCGGATGCCGCTGCTGTTGGTAGACAAGCTGGAACTGGAACTGCCGGTGCCCTGGGCCGAGCGGTTCTTGTTAACGCTCAGGTTCAGGCTGGGGAACAAGCCGGCACGGCTGCTGCGCACCAACGCCTGGGCCTGGCGATACTGGGCTTCGGCCTGGGCAACGCTCTGGTTATTGCTGTTGAGTTCCGCCACCAGCGCATTGAGCCGGGTGTCGCCGTAGATCTCCCACCAAGCGCCCCGGGCGATGGCATCGCCCGGCTTGGCAAGGGTCCAGCCGTCGGCATGCTTGAATTGCGCCGTGCCGGCAAGTTCAGGGCGATGGTAGTCGGGCGCCAGGGTGCAGGCGCTAAGCAGCGCCACGCTGAACGCGGCACCCAGCAGGCGCGAGCCGCGCCCGCGGGTCAGCACCTGCAAGGCACGGTGCAGTGGAGTCTTGGCAAAAGTCATAGCGGGGTTTCCAGTGCCGCGTCGGTGCGCACACCGCGCCAACGGTTGAAGCGGTGGCGCAGGCGGTCCAGGTACAGGTAGACCACCGGCGTCGTGTAAAGGGTCAGAATCTGGCTGAACACCAGGCCGCCGATGATGGTCAGCCCCAGGGGCTGGCGCATTTCCGCACCTTCGGCCTGGCTCAGCAGCAACGGCAGCGCACCGAGTATGGCGGCCAGCGTGGTCATGAGGATTGGCCGCAGGCGCAGCAGGCAGGCCCGGCGGATCGACTCTTCGGGCGACAGGCCCTGGTGCCGCTCCAGTTGCAGCGCCAGGTCGATCATCAGGATGGCGTTCTTTTTCACCACGCCGATCAGCAGGAACAACCCCAGCAGCGAGATCAGGCTGACCTCGCCACCGGTCAGGTACAGCGCCAGCAGCGCGCCGACGCCGGCCGACGGCAAGGTCGACAGAATCGTCAGCGGGTGAATGTAGCTTTCGTAGAGAATGCCCAGCACCAGATACACCAGCACCAGTGCACCGAGAATCATGAACGGCTGGCCTTGCTGGGTTTTGGCGAAGGCATCAGCCGTGCCACCCAGCTTGGCGATCACACCCTCTGGCAAGCCCAGTTTCGCTACTGCACGCTCCACGGCGGACAGTGCCTGGTCGGGGCTGAACCCTTCGGCCACGTCGAAGGCGATGTCCTCGGAGGCGAACTGGTCTTCGTGGCTGACACGGTCGTTGGCCAGGCTGTTCTCGTAATGGGCGATGGTCGACAGCGGCACCCGCGCGCCGTCTGCAGTGATGACCTGCACCTGCTCCAGCGTGCTGGGGTCCCAGGCATACTTGGGGTTTATTTCCAGCACCACCTGGTACTGGTTGAGGCTGTCGTAGATGGTCGAGATCTGCCGCTGGCTATAGGCGTTGTTCAGCACCGTGGTGACCATCTGCATGTCGATGCCAAGGCGCTTGGCCTGGTCCCGGTCGACCACCAGGGTCACCTGCTGGGTGCCAGCACCGTCGCGGGCGTCGATCGCCGTCAGTTCAGGCAAGGCGCGCAGCGCCGCGACAACCTTCGGGAACCACAGGCGCAGGGCAGCCAGGTCGCCGCTCTGCAAGGTATACAGGTACTGGGAAGAGCTCTGGTCCCTGCCGCCCCCGCCCAGTTGCAGGTCCTGGTCGGCCATCAGGAACAACCGCCCGCCCGGCACCTTGGGCATTTCCTTGCGCAGCCGCTCGATGACCTTTTGCGCATCGAGCTTACGCTCGCCGATGGGCTTCAGGCGTACCAGCACCATGGCGTTGTTGGTGCCACTGTTGCCGCCGATAAAGCCGGCCACGCTCTGCACCGCGGGGTCGGCGAGCAAGGCGCGGCGGTAGGTTTCCATCTTTGGCTGCATCACGCTGAACGACAGGCCGTCGTCCCCCCGGATGAAGCCCATCAGCTGGCCGGTGTCCTGTTGCGGCATCAGGGTCTTGGGTACCACCACGTACAGCGCGATATTCACGCCGATGGTGGCCAGCAGGCTGAGCAAGGTCAGGCGGCGATGGCGCAGGGCCCAACCCAGGCTGCGGTCGTAGGCGCCGACCATGCGCTGGTGCACCGCCTCGCTCCAGCGCTGCAGGCGGGTTTGCTCGGCCTGGTGCGGCTTGAGCCAGCGGGCGCAGAGCATGGGGGTGAGGGTCAGCGACACCAGCAGCGAGACCATGATCGCCGCCGCCAGGGTGATCGAGAACTCCTGGAACAAGTTGCGCACGATGCCACCCATGAACAGGATGGACACGAACACGGCCACCAGCGACACGTTCATCGACAGCAGCGTGAAGCCGACTTCCTTGGCCCCCAGAAACGCCGCTTTCATCGGTGGCTGGCCGCCCTCGATGTGGCGGGAAATGTTCTCCAGCACCACGATGGCATCGTCCACCACCAGGCCAGTGGCCAGAATCAGCGCCATCAGTGACAGGTTGTTGAGCGAGAACCCGCACAGGTACATCACCGCGAAGGTACCGACCAGGGACACCGGCACCGCCAGGCTGGGGATCAGCGAAGCGCGCAGGCTACCCAGGAACAGGTACACCACCAGGATCACCAGTACCACGGCAATCAGCAGGGTGTGTTCGGCCTCCTTGAGGGTGGCCTTGATCACCGGTGAACGGTCCATGGCCACGTTCAGTTGCACGCTTGCCGGCAGCAGCGACTGCAAGGCGGGCAGTTGCGCCTTGATCTGGTCCACGGTCTGGATGATGTTCGCCCCGGCCTGGCGGTTGACCACCAGCAATACCGCGCTCTGATCGTTGAAGAAGCCGCTGTTGTAGCGGTTTTCCACGCCATCGGTGATGGTCGCCACATCGGACAACCGCAGGAGGGTGCCATTCTGCTGGCGGATCACAACCGGCCCGTAATCCTGCGCACGCTCCAGCTGGTCGTTAGCGCGTACCTGCCAACTGCGCTCGGCATCCTCGACGAAGCCCATGGGCCGGCGCTGGTTGGCGTTGGCGACCGCAGTACGCACCTCGTCCAGCGACAGGCCGTACTGGCTGAGCAACTGTGGCTCCACAGAAATACGCACGGCCGGCAACGAACTGCCGCCAATCTGCACCTCCCCTACCCCAGGCACCTGGGCCAGGCTCTGGGACAGGATCGTGTCGGCCAAGTCGTACAGCTGGCCTTTCTGCAGCACATCCGAGGTCAGCGACAACACCATGACCGGTGCCTGGGACGGGTTGATCTTCTTGTAGGTGGGCATGCTGCGCATGCCACTGGGCAACAGGTTACGGGTGGCGTTGATGGCCGCCTGCACTTCGCGGGCCGCGCCATCGATGTCGCGCCCAAGCTCGAAACCGATGATCACCCGGGTAGAGCCCTGGTTGGAGCTGCTGGTGAGCGTGGTGACACCCGCGATACTGCCCAGTTTGCGCTCCAGCGGGGTCGCAACGGTGGATGCCATGACCTCCGGGCTGGCACCGGGCAGGTTGGCCGACACGACGATTACCGGGAAGTCCATCTGCGGCAACGGCGACACCGGCAGCAGGCCGAAGCTCACGGCGCCCAGCAGCATGATGGCCAGGCTCAGCAGCATGGTCGCCACTGGCCGGCGAATGAAAGGACCAGAGAGGTTCATCGGCCACTCCCGGGCACTGGTGTCAGGGCGCTCATGCCGGCTCCTGCACCGGGCGCTGCCTGCCGAAGCGGCGTGCCAGGCGGTCGAAGTACAGGTAGATGACTGGCGTGGTGAACAGTGTCAGCACCTGGCTGACCAGCAACCCGCCGACCATCACCAGGCCCAGCGGCTGGCGCAATTCAGCGCCGGAGCCTGTGGCCAGCATCAGCGGCACTGCGCCGAACAGCGCGGCCAGGGTGGTCATCAGAATGGGCCGGAAACGCAGCAGCGCCGCTTGATAGATAGCGTCCCGCGGGGCCATGCCCTGATGCCGCTCTGCCTCAAGGGCGAAGTCGATCATCATGATGGCGTTTTTCTTGACGATCCCGATCAGCAGGATGATGCCGATGATGGCGATCATGCCCAGGTCGTTGCCACTGATCAGCAAGGCCAACAGGGCCCCAACCGCCGCCGAGGGCAAGGTCGAAAGAATGGTCACCGGGTGGATGTAACTTTCGTACAGCACGCCCAGCACGATGTACATGGTCACCACCGCCGCCAGAATCAGCAGCAAGGTGCTGGACAGCGAAGCCTGGAACGCCTGCGCGGCGCCCTGGAAACGGGTTTGCACGCCCAAGGGCATGCCGATGGCCTGTTGCACCTGCTCGATCACCTGCACCGCTTCGCCTAGCGAGGCGCCATGGGCCAGGTTGAACGACAGGGTCACCGCCGGGAACTGGCCGATATGGGAAATGGCCAGCTGTGCCTGGCGTTGCTCGATGCGCGCCAGCGCCGAGAGCCGCACCTGGCCACCCTCGCTGGCCTTCACGTGAATCGACTCCAGGGCCTGCGGGCCGATCACCGCGGCGTCCTCGGCCTGCAACACCACCCGATACTGGCTGGCCTGGGTGTAGATGGTGGAGATCTGCCGCTGGCCGAAAGCGTCATACAGTGCGTTGGTGATCTGCGACACGCTTACGCCCAGGCGGCTGGCCAGGTCCCGGTCTATCACCAGGTACACCTGCAGGCCCTGGTCCTGCAGGTCGCTGGCCACGTCGGCCAGTTCCGGGCGTTGCTGCAAGGCCTGCACCAGCTTGCCGCTCCACTGGCCCAGCAGGTCGGCATCCGGTGAAGACAGGGTGAACTGGTACTGGGTACGGCTGACCCGGTCCTCGATGCTCAGGTCCTGCACCGGCTGCATGAACAGGCGGATGCCCACCAGCTTGTCGAGCTTGGGCTGCAGGCGGCTGATCACCTCGCTGGCGGTGACGTCACGGTCACCGTGGGGCTTGAGGTTGATCAGCAAGCGGCCGCTGTTGAGGGTGGCGTTGTCGCCGTCCACGCCAATGTAGGACGAGAGGCTCTGCACCGCAGGGTCCTGCAGGATGACCCGGCTCAAGGCTTGCTGACGCTCGCTCATGGCAGCGAACGAGGTGGACTGCGGTGCCTCGGAGATACCCTGGATAACGCCTGTGTCCTGCACCGGGAAGAAGCCCTTGGGCACCACCATGTACAGGATCACGGTGAGCGCCAGGCTGGCCACGGCCACCAGCAGGGTCAGCGGCTGGCGCTTGAGCACCCATTGCAGGGCGTTGCCGTAGTGCTTGATCAGCCAGTCGATCCAGGCGCCGCTGGCACGGTAGAAGCGCCCCTGCTCCTCGGGCGTGGGCTCGCGCTTCAGCAGCCGAGCGCACATCATCGGGGTGAGGGTGAGCGACACCACCAGGGAAATCAGGATCGCCACTGCCAGAGTGATGGCGAATTCCCGGAACAGGCGGCCCACCACGTCGGCCATGAACAGCAGCGGGATGAGCACGGCAATCAGCGAGAAGGTCAGGGAAATGAGGGTGAAGCCGATCTGCCGGGCACCTTTCAGGGCCGCCTGCATCGGCGTCTCGCCTTCTTCGATGTGCCGGGAAATGTTCTCCAGCATGACGATGGCATCATCCACCACGAAGCCGGTGGCGATGGTCAGGGCCATCAGGGTGAGGTTGTTCACCGAGAACCCTGCCAGGTACATGACCCCGAAGGTGCCGACCAACGACAACGGCACTGCAATCGACGGGATGAGGGTTGCGCTGACCCGGCGCAGGAACAGGAACGTCACCATCACCACCAGGGCAATGGCGATCAGCAGTTCATGCTGCACGTCGCGCACGGCGGCGCGGATGGTCTGGGTGCGGTCGGTGAGCACCGACACGTCCAGGCCGGCAGGCAGGTTGTCAGTGATCGACGGCAACAGGCTCTTAATGCGGTCCACCACCTCGATCACGTTGGCACCGGGCTGGCGCTGGATGTTCAGCAGCACCGCGTGGTTTTCGTTGGCCCAGGCGGCCAGCCGCTCGTTTTCGGCGCCGTCGACGATTTCGGCGACGTCTTTCAGGCGCAGGGGTGCGCCGTTCTTGTACGTAAGGATGAGATTGGCGTATTCCGCGGGCGAGCGCAGCTGGTCGTTGGCGTCGAGCATGGACACCCGCGTAGGGCCGTCAAAATTGCCCTTGGGCTGGTTGACGTTGGAGGCGCCAATGAGGGTGCGCACGTCTTCCAGGTTGAGCCCGTTGGCAGCCAGGGCATCGACGTTGACCTTGATGCGCACGGCCTGGCGCTGGCCCCCGGCAATGCTCACCATGCCCACCCCGCTGATCTGCGCCAGCTTTTGCGCGACGCGGGTATCGACCAGATCGTTCAGCTTGGGCAGCGGCATGGTCTTGCTGGAAATGGCCAGGGTCAGCACCGGGGTGTCGGCGGGGTTGACCTTGTTGTACACCGGCGGTGCCGGCAGGTCGCTCGGCAGCAGGTTGCTGGCCGCGTTGATGGCCGCCTGCACCTGTTGCTCGGCGACGTCCATGTTCATGTCCAGGTTGAAGCGCAGGGTAAGCACCGAAGCGCCACCGGAGCTGGTCGACGCCATTTGCTCCAGGCCCGGCATCTGGCCGAACTGCCGTTCCAGCGGTGCAGTGACCGCGCTGGTCATCACCTGTGGGCTGGCGCCAGGGTACAGCGTCATGACCCTAATGGTGGGGTAATCCACTTGCGGCAAGGCAGACACCGGCAGCAGGCGGTAGGCAATCAAACCGGCCAGCACGATGGCCAGCATGCTCAGGGTGGTGGCGACCGGCCGCAGGATGAACAGGCGCGAGAGGTTCATGCGCCCGCCTTGCCTGCCGTGTCAGCGGACTGCGCCGAACCCTTGGTGTCCTGGCCCTGCAGGTGCTGGCCAGGCGTGGCCGGTACCTGGGAACTGTCGTCAACCACGTCCACCTTGGTGCCTTCACGCAGGCGGTCAGTACCCTCCAGCACCAACCGGTCTCCGGCGGCGAGGCCTTCGAGCACCACGCTGTTCTCGCCGTCGCTGTGGCCCACTTTCAGCTTGCGGATGTTCACGGTGTTCTCGGCGTTGACCACATAGGCAAACGTGCCGTCGGTGCCAAACTGAATGGCCGCAGCAGGCGCCATTACCACTTGCTTGAGTGTGTCGGCCAGCAAGCGCACGTTGACGAACTGGTTGGGGAACAGGGCCATGTCCTTGTTCTGGAAGCGGCCCTTGAACTTCAAGGTGCCAGTGGTAGTGTCGATCTGGTTGTCGATGCTGCCCAGCACACCGGTAGCCTGCAGCTTGCTGTCACTGCGGTCCCAAGCCTCCACGGGCAGGCTGGCGCCGCTGCGGTAGCGCTCCAGCACCGTGCCCAGCTCGGTTTCAGGCAAGGTGAACGCGACGTTGATCGGCTCGGTCTGGGTGATGATGACCAGCGCGGTGGAGTCGTTGGCCGCCACGAGGTTGCCGAGGTCGAGCTGGCGCAGGCCGACGCGGCCACTGATGGGCGCGCGAATCTGGGTGAAGTCGAGGTTCAGCCGGGCGTCATTGACCTGCGCCTGGTTGGTCTTGACCAAGCCCTGGAACTGCGCCACTTGTGCCTGAGCGGTATCGAGCGTCTGCTTGGCGATGCTGTCCTCGGCGAACAGGCCCTTGTAGCGGGCCAGGTCAACCTGGGCGTTCTGCAACTGGGCCTGGTTTTGCGCCAGCGTACCTTCGGCTTGTTGCAGGGCAATGCGGTAGGGGCGCGGGTCGATCTCGGCCAGCAGGTCGCCTGCCTTGACGTGCTGCCCTTCCTTGAAATGAATCTTCACCAGCTCCCCGGCCACGCGGCTGCGCACGTTGACCGTGTTCGTGGCCGTTACCGTGCCCAACGCTTTGTAGTACAGCGGGAAATCACCCACCTTGACGGGTTCGACACGTACCGGTACCGGGTCGCTGGAACCACCGAAGCCAGGGCGCCCGCCCTGCCGACCGGCGTCTTTACCGGGCCCGCTCGAGGCTGGCCAGAGCCACCAGGCCAGGGCTGCGATCAGCAACACGATCAGCAGGCCGACGAGCCAGCGACGGGAGGAACGGGATTTGGGCGCTTGCATGGGTTGAACGAGCCTTGTTCGGAGTGACGACTTGGAGAGGGTGAACGATAAGCACTATCGACGGCTAAGCAAAGGGCCTTTACCAGAGGTTTACCTTTGCCTGACGTTGCCAAGGCCCTGAACTTTAAATGAAAACGGCCCGGAAAGCGTTCCGGGCCGTTACAGGGTGTTGCGTGTAGCGCAGGGTGGCAGCTCAAGCGCAGCCACCCTGCCCTGCCCCCTTACTTCAGGGCAGCCAGGGCGGCCTCGTAGTTGGGTTCGTTGCCGATTTCGGCAACCAGCTCGCTGTGCAGCACCTTGTCGTTTTCATCCAGCACCACCACAGCGCGGGCGGCCAGGCCGGCCAGCGGGCCGTCAGCGATGGCTACGCCGTACTGCTCCAGGAACTCGCCGCCACGCAAGGTCGACAGGTTCTTCACGTTTTCCAGGCCCTCGGCACCGCAGAAGCGCGCCTGGGCGAATGGCAGGTCGGCGGAAATGCACAGTACAACGGTGTTGTTCAGGTCATTGGCCTGTTGGTTGAACTTGCGCACCGAGGTCGCGCAGGTTGGCGTGTCAACGCTTGGGAAGATGTTCAGCACCTTGCGCTGGCCAGCGTAGTCTTTAAGCGACTTGTCAGCCAGGCCTTCGCCGACCAGGGAGAACGCCGGCGCCTGGGCACCAGTTTGTGGCAGGTTGCCGTTGACCTGGACCGGGTTGCCTTTGAGAGTCACTTGAGCCATGACGAAATCCTTTATGGAGGGTGTGTAAAGGACAGTGAGTTAAGCATGAAGGCAGCCGAGTGCCTATGGGTTGGCTTGAAAATGTTCGATAGCCGCACAAAGGGTACGGGCAAAAAAAATGCCCGGGCCGCTTGTAACAGCCCAGGCATGGTTACAGGGTGCCGGTTATCAGCCCAACAGGCCGTACACCACCGAGGTCAGCGCCACTAGGCCGATGACCGTGACAAACACGTTGGACAACGCCCCACTGTACTTGCGCATGGAAGGCACGCGGCGGATGGCGTACATCGGCATCAGGAACAGCAGCACGGCGATCACCGGGCCGCCCCACGACTCGATCATGCCGAGAATGCTCGGGTTGAGCGTGGCAACGATCCAGCACACCACCAGCATCAGTGCGGCCACCACACGGTCCAGCGCCTTGCTGCCCAGGCGTGCACCCGACTTGGCGAAGATGCCTTTCAGGCCTTCGCTGGCGCCGATGTAGTGCCCCAGGAACGACTTGGCGATGGCAATGAAGGCAATCAGTGGTGCCGCGAACGCAATGGTCGGGTTGCTGAAGTGGTTGGCCAGGTACGACAGAATAGACAGGTTCTGGGCCTTGGCTTCAGCCAACTGTGCGCTGTCGAGGGTCAATACGCAGCTGAACACGAAGAACAGTACCATCGCCACCATCAGCAGGTGGGCACGTGCCAGGATCTGGCCGCTGCGGGCGTCGGCATGCTCACCGTAACGGCGCTTCTGGTCGACGGCGAAGGCCGAGATGATCGGTGAATGGTTGAACGAGAACACCATCACCGGTATTGCCAGCCAAACGGTGTGCAAGAACGCCGAACCGCTCGGCACCTGGTGGGCGCTGTCGAGGATGCCGCCCGTCCAGTGCGGCACCAGGTACAGGCCCAGCAGCGCCAGGGCGACGATGAAGGGGTACACCAGCAGGCTCATTATGCGCACCGTGGCTTGCTCGCCGCAGCGCACAATGGCCAGCAGGCCGAGGATCAGCACCAGCGAGAGCACGGCGCGGGGCGGTGGCGCCATGTGCAGTTGGTGCTCCATGAAGCTGCTGACAGTGTTGGTCAGGGCAACACTGTAGATGAGCAGAATGGGGAAAATGGCGAAGAAGTACAGCACGGTGATCAAGGCACCGGCCTTGATCCCGAAGTGTTCTTCGACCACCTCGGTGATGTCCCCGCCGTTGCGCCCGGACAGCACGAAACGGGTCAGCCCGCGGTGGGCATAATAGGTCATCGGGAAGGCCAGTGCGGCCAGCACCAGCAGCGGCCAGAAGCCGCCCAAACCGGCATTGATGGGCAGGAACAGGGTTCCGGCGCCAATGGCTGTGCCGAACAGGCCCAGCATCCAGGTAGTGTCGTGACGCGACCAGTTGCCAAGGGTGGCGGCGGTCGATTCTGCATGGCGTTGCTGAACGCCTTGGGCCTGCTCATTCATTCCGGGTGAAGCTCCACTCGCAAGACTGTAACAGGCTGAGAATGGCGAAATGTCGGCTCCGCCCAACTCAACCGGAAAAGAGGGGCGCGATTGTGCACTGAAAGGTTGCACTTGCGAAGCCTTTTTCGGAGGGGCGGTTGCACTTGTCTGTACAAGCACAGTAGCGAGCGGCTCTGATCGTGCAGACTTCAGAGCCGCCCGCCGCAACGTTACTTCTGCACAGCAGCAAACGCCTCGGCAACGCGCTGCAGGTTCGCCGGGCGCAGGCCAGACATGCACACGCGGCCGCTGTCGATCAGGTAGACACCGAACTCGTCACGCAGCCTTCGTACCTGCTCGACGCTGAAGCCGGTGTAACTGAACATGCCACGCTGGCGCAGGAAGAACTGGAAGTCCTGGCCGGGCAACAGCACGGCCAAGGCATCCACCAGGGCCTGGCGCATGTCGAGGATACGCTTGCGCATGACCTCTACTTCGGCCACCCACTGGGCATTGAGCGCGGCATCACCGAGCACGCCGGCCACCAGTTGGGCGCCGAAGCTGGGCGGGCTGGAATAGTTGCGGCGAACCGTGGCCTTGAGCTGGCCAAGCACGCGCTGGGTGGTGGCCTGGTCTTCGCAGACCACCGACAGCCCGCCTACGCGTTCGCCATACAGCGAGAAGATCTTCGAAAACGAATTGCTGACCAGGCACGGTACACCGGCGCTGGCCATTTCACGGATGGCGTAGGCGTCTTTTACCAGGCCTTCGGCAAAGCCTTGGTAGGCAATGTCGAGAAACGCGATCAGTTGCCGCGCCTTGACCACTTCAACCACCTGCTGCCATTGGCGCTGGTCGAGGTCGGCACCGGTCGGGTTGTGGCAGCACGGGTGCAGCAGGACGATGCTGTGGGCCGGCAGGCCCTGAAGGGTGGCCAGCATGCCGTCGAAATCGACGCCGCGGGTGTTCTGGTCGAAGTACGGGTAGCTGTTCACCTTGAAACCCGCACCCTCGAAGATGGCGCGGTGGTTATCCCAGGTAGGGTTGCTGACCCACACTTCGGCCTCGGGGAAATAGCGCTTGAGGAAGTCGGCGCCAACCTTCAGTGCGCCGGAGCCCCCGACTGTCTGCACGGTAGCCACGCGCCCGCCCGTGACCGCCGGGTGGTCGGCACCGAACAGCAGTGCCTGGATCGCCTGGCGATAACTGGCCAGGCCTTCCATCGGCAGGTACAGCGATGCTTCATGGTCCTGCCCGGCCAGGCGCTTTTCGACGGTATCCACGGCAGCCAGCTGCGGCACCACGCCGGCCTCGTCGTAATAAAGGCCAATGCTCAGGTTGACCTTGTCGGCGCGGGGGTCGGCCTTGAAGGTTTCCATCAACGAGAGAATCGGGTCGCCGGCGTAGGCATCGACATGTTTGAACACAGCGTGCAGCTCCTTGGATCAGGACAGTTCGAAAAGGCAGGCCTGAGCATACCCGGAGTGCGTGCTCAGGAACATCCACTATCGTGCACGGTTGTGTGTGCACCCCTGCACGTTTTCGCTGCGCTTTCGCCCGCGAGGTGGCCGGGTCAGCCAAGCAGGGCTTTCAGCCCCTGCAACTCCTGCTTGGTCATGGCCACCCCTTCCCGCTCGGCCACCTCGCGCTCACGGTAGCGCCGCTCGCCCGGCATGCGCGTCAACCCCGCCGCCTGCATCTGCTCCACCAGCACCCGGCTGCGCTCGGCAAACGGTCGGCCTGCGCCCAGGCCTGGGTTGATGACGATAATCAACTGGCCAGTCCAAGGGGTCTTGGCGCCCGGATGCCCTGCCCAGTCGAATTCCCACGAAAAATGCCCACCGGTCAGGCCCGCAGCGAGCAACTCCACCATCATCGACAGGGCCGAGCCCTTGTGCTCACCGAAGGGCAGCAAGGCGCCCCCGTTCAGCACTGCCTGGGCATCGGTTGTAGGGGCGCCCTGGCTGTCTACGCCGATCCCCGCGGCCAACGGCTGCCTTGCGGCGGCGGCAAGCTGGATATCACCATGGGCCATGGCGCTGGTGGCCATGTCGAAGACGATCGGCGGATGCCCCGCACAGGGCGCGGCGAACGCGATGGGGTTGGTGCCGAACAGCGGCTTGCGCCCGCCATGGGGCACCACGCAGGTCATGCTGTTGACCACGCTCAGGGCGATCAGGCCCTGTTCGGCGAACGGCTCTACATCAGGCCACAGCGCTGCAAAATGGTGGGAGTTGTGGATGGCAAGCACGGCGATACCGGCCGTCTGCGCTTTTTTCACCAGCAGTTCCCGCGCAGCGGCAAGCGCCGGTTGCGCGAAGCCGCCCCCGGCATCGACGCTGACGTACCCAGCTGCCAGGTCGCTGACCTGAGGCGTGGCGCGGCCGTTCACCCAGCCGCTGGCCAGGGTCGATACGTACCCGGGCATGCGGAAGATGCCATGGCTATGGGCGCCATCACGCTGGGCGCTGGCACAGTTGCTGGCCAGTACCTGCGCCACTGCCTGGCTGCACCCGTGGCGTTCGAAAATGCCCTGCAGCAGTGCCTGCAGCTCGGTAAACGGAATGCGCGCAACGGCGCCGCCTGAGGGTGCGGACATCAGAACCTCCTGGTAGGTATTGTCAGGCCATGCTGGCGCGGCCCAGCGCGTGGGTCAATGCACCGGCATGGCTTCTTTGCACGGCTGCAATGAGCCGACTGCATCGTTAAATATTATTGACCACCATAGCTGGCAAACCCTCACAGGCACAGGGTTACGATCGTTTTCACACCGCTTGGACCCATGATTACGGGCGGCACGCGCCTTATCGGTCGTTTGACATATTGAACGGCTCTGGCACTCTAGCCACAGGCCCCGACCGGCATCGTCGCCCATGACGAGCCGGCAGTGCTCGGGGCCACAGGCTGCACCCAGGGCCCCGCGCCGTGCGCCTGCACAACAACGACAGGTTCAGCCTGTCCCAAGGTGACATATGTCCAACAGCAACATTGGCAACAAGCAACCCTCCCTGCGCAAGCCCGTCGTCCTGATGACCATGGGTACCCAAGAGCGCAAAGGCCATGACTACCAGGTCATGACCCATAAATACATCACCCCGCTGGTCGAGTTTGCAGGCTGCGTCCCTGTGCTGGTACCTACCTGCTGCGGTACCGATGCCCTGGATACCTACCTGGACATGGCCGACGGCGTCTACCTGACTGGCGCAGGCAGCAACATCGACCCGGCGCTGTATGGCCAGCAGAACGAAACCCCGGGCAAAGGCCAGGACCCGAACCGTGACCTGTTCGATATCCCCCTGGTCAAAGCCGCCATCAAGCGCGGGCTGCCCATCTTCGGCATCTGCCGTGGCATGCAGGAAATCAACGTCGCCCTGGGTGGGGACATCTACCAGAAGGTGTACGCAGAACCCGGTTTCAACGATCACCGGGAAAACCCGGAAGACCCGGTTGAAGTGCAATACGCCCAGGTACACGGGGTGAAGATTCAGCCAGGCAGCTGGCTGCAGCACACCTTGGGCACCGATGAAATTCGCGTGAACTCTCTGCACGGCCAGGGCCTGCGCAATTTGGGTGAGGGTATAGAGGCCATTGCCCAGGCTGAAGACGGCCTGGTGGAGGCCATCCATGCACCGAGCCTGTCGCCCTTCCTGTTCGCCGTGCAATGGCACCCGGAATGGCAGGCGGCGAAAAACCCTGATTCGATCAAGATCTTCCAGGCGTTCGGTGATGCATGCCGCGCCCAGGTACGCAAAGCACAAGGCAAGCGTCAGCAGGCTGCCTGAGTACTTGCATCCTGCTCGGACATGACCAAGGGGCGGCGCAATGCCGCCCCTTTCATTTGATTCTCTGCCACGCTGATAGACATACGATCACCTGACCACAGGTGAAGCCGCGTGATCCAGTTACTCCCATCCATCCCGCGCAGATTCACCGAGCGTTCTAAAAGACGCGCGCTCCCCGCCTCAGAAAATCTAAACGAAGGACTGGTCATCGCTTATGTTGTACGATAACTTACCTCTCACAAACAGCACCCCTTTCACCCAAGCGTCTGGATGCCAATAACAATGAACCCACAAGAACTGAAATCCATCCTCTCCCACGGCTTGCTCTCCTTCCCAGTCACCGACTTCAACGCCAGTGGCGACTTCAACCAGGCCGGCTATGTCAAGCGCCTGGAATGGCTGGCCCCGTATGGCGCCAGCGCGCTGTTCGCCGCGGGTGGTACTGGGGAATTCTTCTCCCTGGCGGCCAGTGAATACAGCCAGGTCATCAAAACTGCCGTGGACACCTGCGCCACGTCGGTACCTATTCTGGCTGGCGTGGGTGGTGCCACCCGCCAGGCCATCGAATACGCACAGGAAGCCGAGCGCCTGGGGGCCAAGGGCCTGCTGCTGCTGCCGCATTACCTCACCGAGGCCAGCCAGGATGGGGTAGCCGCCCATGTTGAAGCCGTGTGCAAATCGGTCAACATCGGCGTGGTGGTCTATAACCGCAACGTCTGCCGCCTCAATGCCACACTGCTCGAGCAACTGGCCGAGCGTTGCCCCAACCTGATCGGTTACAAGGACGGCCTGGGTGATATCGAGTTGATGGTGTCGATTCGCCGTCGCCTGGGTGAGCGTTTCAGCTACCTCGGCGGCCTGCCGACCGCTGAAGTGTACGCCGCAGCCTACAAGGCGCTGGGCGTACCGGTTTATTCATCGGCGGTGTTCAACTTCATCCCCAAAACTGCGATGGACTTCTACCACGCCATCGCCCGCGAAGATCACGCCACCGTGGCTAGGCTGATCGACGACTTCTTCCTGCCTTACCTGGACATCCGCAACCGCAAGGCCGGCTATGCCGTGAGCATCGTCAAGGCAGGCGCCCGTATTGCCGGTTACGACGCAGGCCCGGTGCGTACACCGCTGACCGACCTGAGCGCCGACGAGTATGAAATGCTGGCAGCCTTGATGGACAAGATGGGACCACAGTAACCCCGTTAGCGGCCTGCCAGCGCCGCACCCGGAGCGAGCACGCCCCGCTCCGGCTACATCTCAATACCCCGCACAACAATAACTAGTGGGAGTACAACCGCATGCAAGCGACGAAGAAGACGCATGTGCGCTACCTGATCCTGTTCATGCTGTTTCTGGTGACCACGATCAATTACGCAGACCGCGCCACCATTGCCATCGCAGGCTCCAGCCTGCAGAAAGACCTCGGCATCGACGCCGTCACCCTGGGTTATATTTTCTCCGCATTCGGCTGGGCCTACGTGGCCGGGCAGATCCCGGGGGGATGGTTACTGGACCGCTTCGGCTCGAAGAACGTCTATGCCTTCAGCATCTTCACCTGGTCACTGTTTACCCTGCTGCAGGGGTTTGTCGGCGGCTTGCCAGTGGCCTGGGCCGTTGTCACCCTGTTCACCCTGCGCTTTCTGGTCGGTTTTGCCGAGGCGCCGTCGTTTCCGGGCAATGCGCGGATCGTCGCGGCCTGGTTCCCGACCCAGGAACGAGGCACCGCCTCGGCGATCTTCAACTCGGCGCAGTATTTTGCCACTGCACTGTTCGCGCCGTTGATGGGCTGGATCGTATTCAGTTTCGGCTGGGAGCACGTGTTCGTGGTCATGGGTGCCCTGGGTATCGTGTTCTCCATGGTGTGGCTCAAGACCATCTACAACCCGCGCCAGCACCCGCGTATCAGCCCTGCCGAACTGGAGCACATCGAGCAGAACGGCGGCCTGGTGGACATGGACCAGAAGCGTGGCAATGACGGGCCTAAATGGGGTTACGTAAAGCAACTGCTCACCAGCCGCATGCTGCTGGGCGTGTACCTGGGCCAGTACTGCATCAACGCCATCACTTACTTCTTCCTGACCTGGTTCCCGGTGTACCTGGTGCAGGAGCGCGGCATGACCATTCTGAAGGCGGGCTTCATCGCGTCGTTACCGGCTATCTGCGGCTTCATTGGCGGGGTACTGGGCGGGGTAATCTCGGACTGGCTGTTGCGCCGCGGCAACTCGCTCACCTTCTCACGCAAATTGCCCATCGTCTGTGGCCTGCTGCTGTCGACCACCATGGTGTTCTGCAACTACGTTGACGCCGAATGGATGGTGGTGGGCTTCATGACCCTCGCCTTCTTCGGCAAAGGCATTGGTGCACTGGGCTGGGCGGTGGTGGCCGACACCTCGCCCAAGCAGATCGCCGGGCTGTCTGGCGGGCTGTTCAACACGTTTGGCAACATCGCTTCGATCACCACCCCCATCGTCATCGGCTACATCATCAGCGCCACCGGTTCGTTCAAGTGGGCACTGGTGTACGTGGGGGCCAATGCACTGGTGGCGGTATTCAGCTACCTGGTGATCGTCGGCCCCATCAAGCGCATCGAGCTGCGCGAAGACCCACCCAAGCCACGCCCAGAGCCTGCGGCCAATCCGCAACTGGCCAGCCCGCCGCACTGAGTGAACACGCCCGGGCCGGCCAATGCCGGCGCGGGCGGATGTACAAAAGCCTGAGAACCTGAACAGTAGGGCCCGAACATGCAGCTGATCGAACACTCCGAATCGCCCCGCTACGTGCGCCTGCACGACGACGACAATGTCGTGGTGGTGGTCAACGACGGTGGCCTGGGCGAAGGCGCACGCTTTGCCGATGGCCTGACCCTGGTCGAAGCCGTGCCGCAGAGCCACAAGGTGGCCACCGTGCCGATTGCCCGGGGCGACGCGGTGAGGCGCTATGGCCAGGTCATTGGCTATGCACTGGAGGACCTGCGCCAGGGTAGCTGGGTGCAGGAAAGCCAGCTGGCCATGCCGGCTGCGCCCGAGCTGGCCAGCCTGCCCCGCTGCGACGCCGTACCCCAGCCGCAACCGCCCCTGGATGGCTATACCTTCGAAGGCTACCGCAACGCCGACGGCACGGTCGGTACCCGTAACATCCTTGGCATCACCACCACCGTGCAGTGCGTCACCGGGGTGCTGGAGCATGCGGTGAAGCGTATCCGCGACGAGTTGCTGCCCCGCTACCCCAATGTGGACGACGTGGTCGCCCTCACCCACAGCTACGGCTGCGGCGTGGCGATCAATGCCCGCGATGCCTACATCCCTATCCGCACGGTGCGTAACCTTGCACGCAACCCCAACCTTGGTGGCGAAGCGCTGGTCATCAGCCTGGGGTGTGAAAAGCTCCAGGCCGGGCAGGTGATGCACGACAACGACCCTTCCGTCGACCTGAGCGAGCCCTGGCTGTACCGCCTGCAGGACGCAAGCCTGGGCTTCAGCGAAATGATCGAGCAGATCATGGCGCTGGCCGAAACCCGCCTGAAAAAACTCGACCAACGCCGGCGCCAGGCTGTACCGGCCAGTGAGTTGATTCTGGGCATGCAGTGCGGTGGCAGTGATGCATTCTCGGGCATCACCGCCAACCCGGCGCTAGGCTACGCGGCAGACCTGCTGGTACGGGCCGGCGCGACCGTGCTGTTTTCGGAGGTGACCGAGGTACGTGACGCGATCTACATGCTGACTTCCCGGGCCCAAGACCCTGAGGTTGCCGATGCCCTGGTGCGCGAAATGGACTGGTACGACCGCTACCTGCAACAAGGGGCAGCCGACCGCAGCGCCAACACCACACCGGGCAACAAGAAGGGTGGCTTGTCGAATATCGTCGAGAAAGCACTCGGCTCGATCGTCAAGTCTGGCAGCGGCGCGATCCAGGGGGTGCTCGGCCCCGGTGAGCGCGTCAATGGTAAGGGCCTGATCTTCTGCGCCACCCCAGCCAGCGACTTTGTTTGCGGCACCCTGCAACTGGCTGCCGGCATGAACCTGCATGTGTTCACCACAGGCCGCGGCACGCCCTATGGCCTGGCCATGGCGCCGGTGGTGAAGGTGTGCACCCGCACCGAGCTGGCGCAGCGCTGGCCGGACCTGATCGACATCGACGCCGGGCGCATCGCCACGGGTCGCAGCAGCATCGAAGCGCTGGGCTGGGAGCTGTTCCACTACTACCTGGACGTCGCCAGCGGGCGCAAGCGCACCTGGGCTGAACAGCACCGCCTGCACAACGACATCACCCTGTTCAACCCCGCACCCATTACCTGACCCTTCCCCTCTAGGAGTTCCAGATGCCGGACATTCTTGGCCACAACTTCATCGCCGGGCAGCGCAGCGCCCCCGGCCTACAGCGCCTGCAGAGCCTGGACGCCACAACGGGCGAGCCCCTGCCCTACAGCTTTGCCCAAGCCACGGACGCCGAGGTGGACCAGGCGGCCAAGGCCGCACAGGCCGCATTCGTAACGTTCCGCCAGCTGGCGCCTGCCCGCCGCGCCGAATTTCTCGACGCCATCGCCGCAGAGCTGGACGCGCTGGATGACGCCTTCGTCACCATCGTGTGCCGTGAAACGGCGTTACCACCTGCCCGCATCCAGGGCGAACGGAGCCGCACCAGCGGGCAGATGCGCCTGTTTGCCCAGGTGCTGCGCCGGGGTGACTTTCTCGGCGCGCGTATCGACCTGGCCCTGCCAGATCGCCAGCCACTGCCGCGCGTGGACCTGCGGCAGATGCGCATCGGCGTAGGCCCTGTAGCCGTGTTCGGCGCCAGCAACTTCCCGCTGGCATTCTCTACCGCAGGGGGTGACACGGCCGCTGCGCTCGCGGCAGGCTGCCCTGTGGTGTTCAAGGCGCACAGCGGCCATATGGCCACTGCCGACCTGGTCGGCTGCGCCATTGAGCGCGCGGCGGCCCGCACCGGTATGCCCAAGGGCGTGTTCAACATGGTGTTCGGGGCTGGCGTGGGTGAACCGCTGGTCAAGCACCCCGCCATTCAGGCGGTGGGCTTCACCGGCTCGCTCAAGGGTGGCGATGCCCTGTGCCGCATGGCCGCCGAACGCCCGCAACCGATCCCGGTGTTTGCCGAGATGTCCAGCATCAACCCGGTGATCATCCTGCCAGGTGCGCTGGCCAAGCGTGGCGAAGCCATTGCGCGCGAGCTGGCCGGGTCGGTGTGCATGGGGGCTGGGCAGTTCTGTACCAACCCGGGGTTGGTGATAGGCCTGCAATCGCCTGCCTACAGCCAGCTGCTTGCGGACCTTGGCGGCCACCTTCAGCAACAGGCCGGCCAGACCATGCTCAATGCCGGGGGCTTGCGCAGTTACGTCAGTGGCCTGGAACACCTTCACGCCCATGCCGGTATCGAACACCTGGCCGGCCAGCCGCAGGCGGGCAACCAGGCGCGGGCGCAGTTGTTCAGGGCCGAAGCCGGCCTGCTGGTGGAGGCAGACCCGCTGCTGCAGGAAGAAGTGTTCGGCCCGACGACGGTGGCGGTAGAGGCGCGTGACAATGAGCAGTTGCGCAGTGCCCTGCACGGCCTGCGGGGTCAGTTGACCGCGACGTTGATCGGCGAGCCAGAGGATTTTGCCGCGTTTGCCTGGCTGGTGCCGCTACTTGAGGAAAAGGTCGGGCGCATTCTGGTCAACGGCTACCCCACCGGCGTCGAAGTCTGCGACGCCATGGTGCACGGTGGGCCATACCCGGCCACCTCGGATGCCCGGGGTACGTCTGTGGGGACCTTGGCAATCGACCGGTTCCTGCGGCCGGTGTGTTACCAGAACTACCCGCAGGCGCTGCTGCCCGAGGCGCTGCGTGACGACAACCCGCTGGGGTTGCGTCGGCTGGTGAATGGGGAGTGGTGTGAGGGAGGCCTTGAGCAGTAGGTGAGGCTGACGGGGGATGGCGGGTGAAATTGCGCCGCGCGGGCGGCGCTCGATCTCACCGACGCTGCACCCCTAAAGGCGAACACATCGCAGCCCCCCACTCACCCCTCGTTCCCTTGCACCCGTTCATGCACCTGGCGCAGCCGCTCACGGCTGTTGCTCAGGTGCATGCGCATCGCCATCTTCGCCCCCTCGCTGTCCTGCCGCGCAATCGCTTCATAGATCGCCTCGTGCTCATGCATCAACCGGCTCATGTAATGGGGCTGGTCATCGTGAGCCAGGCGCGCTGAGTTCAGGCGCGTGCGCGGGATGATGCTGGTGCCCAGGTGGTGAATGATGTCGGCAAAATAGTGGTTGCCGCTGGCCTGGGCGATGCGCAGGTGGAACTGGAAGTCCGCTGACACCGCATCCAGGGCATGGGCCGCGCCCTCATTCAGCTCGTCCAGCGCCGCACGCATGCCGGCCAATTGCTCGTCACTGCGCCGCTGCGCTGCCAGGCTGGCCGACTCCACTTCCAGGGCAATACGCAACTCCAGCACTGCCAGCACCTCGCGCAGTGTGACCACCGTGGCCGGGTCGATACGCAAGCCCGCGGCAGGCGAGGCGTCCAGCACGAAGGTGCCGATACCATGACGGGTCTCGACCTGGCCGGCAGCCTGCAGGCGCGAGATAGCTTCACGCACGACGGTGCGGCTTACGCCCTCCTCGGCCATGATCTGCGACTCGGTCGGTAACTTATCCCCGCGCTTCAGCTGGCCACTGCGGATGCGCTCGGTCAATACCGTGACCAGTTCCTGCGCCAGGCTACGCGGCTTGCGCCGGGCGCGTGCCTGTGGCTGTTGCTCTGACATGCCCTGTACTTCACCTTGAATGACAGCCGCCATGATAGCGCAGGCAGTTGTACGATCACATACGCCTGACACGCTATCGGCGCTGGCACTTTACCTGCGCATTTTGCTAGGGTCCCAGGTTTCCACGGACGGACGTGTACTGCATGAAACTGCTCGATCGATCACTGCTCACCTGCGGCCTGCTCATCCCGTTTTGGCTGGCCATCGGCGTATGGCTGACCGCCAAGGCGTACCCCGGGTACAGCCACCTGCAAATGGCCATGAGCCAGCTGGGCGCAACCGGGGCGCCCACCCAGCAGTGGTCACCTTTGCTTAACAACTTCCCATTGGGCGTACTGTTCATGTTGTTCGCCTGGGGCCTGGCGCGACGCTGGCAGCATTCGAAACTGGCGCTGCTGAGCGCCGCATTGGTATTGCTGCACGGCCTGGGCAGTTTCGGCACGGGGCTGTTCCCCTGCGACCAAGGCTGCACGCCTGTACAGCCGTCCACGCGCAACAACTGCATAACCTCTCCGGGCTGATGATGTTCGTCACCCTGACGCTGGCTAGCGCGCTCTGGGCCTGGCTAGGCATGCGCTTGGCAGGCTCGCGCACCCTCGCCTGGTTCTCACTGGCATGCACCGTGCTGGCAGTTTTCACTGTCGTTTTAATGGGCCAGGCCGCTCAGCAGGGTGAGCTGCTCGGGCTGTATCAGCGGCTCAACTATGGTGTGGCGGTGCTCTGGGTGGCGGGCATGGCAAGCGCCGGCCTGAGCGTAACTGAGGGCAAAGTGCTGGCCCCTGTACGAATTATCTGAAGGCAAACTTCTTTTCTCTTCAGATGCTTAGGACAGCAACATGCGAGTATTTCTAGCAATGGCGGCAGGGTGCCTGTTGGCCTCAGCTACCGTGGGCGCGCAGGCTCGGCCGTTGACCCAGAATGATCGCCACACCTGCAAATGGGGCGCGCAGATTGCAGCCGAGGCGCAGAAGGCGAAGCTGTCAGGGGTAACGCTGTATGCCTCGCGCAAAAAGCTGCAGGTGCGCAGGTTCGCCAAGCCCTGGATGCGCATGACCGCCTTCGGGATTACGGAGCAGACGTTCAACAGCCGCTCCAGGCTCAAGCCTGCGGCCATCGGGCAAACCTACTATGAGCAGTGCGTGCAGCATGCTGTTGCCAGAAAATAACTTCCTAATCATAGGGTTATGGCTAGAAGTTATTGCCGATTATCATTTTAGGAATCAGCGTTGAGCGCTGCCTTGGGGCGCCCATCGGTCGCCCCGCGCATTGATAATCTTTCAGCAGCCGGTCAGCGTTACCGGGCGGCGTTCCCCGGCGAAAAAAATCGGGCGAAGGCGCACGCCAATCACGTTCCCCAGGTAAGCGGCGACCAGCCAGAGCCAGCCGTGCAGGCTACCCGAGGCAATGCCGCTGAAGTAGGCGCCGATGTTGCAGCCATAGGCCAGCCGCGAACCGTAGCCGAGCAACAGCCCGCCGATCACTGCCGCTACCAGTGAAGGCAATGGGATTTTCAGGCTAGGTGCGAACCGCCCCGCCAGCCCTGCTGCCAGCAGTGCCCCCAGCACGATGCCCAGGTCCATGACCGTGGTGATGTCCTGCCACAGTGGGGAGGCCAGGGCCTTGGCGTTGGCAGGCGCTTGCCAGAACACCCAGGTACCCACCTGCACGCCTGCCGCGTCCAGTACCTTGGCCCCCCACAGGGCGAAGGCAGATGTAATACCCCAGGGCCGGCCTGCAAACGCCAGCGTGGCATAGTTGAGCAGCGCCAGGGCAATGGCGCCCCACAGCAAAGGCCACGGGCCTCGCAGGAATCGGCGCAAGCCTTCATGCTCGCTGGGCATGGGCTTTTCAAGCGCACCGTGCCGGCGTTTTTCCAGCACCACCGTGGCCCATGCAATCAGCGCAAACACGGCCACGCTCACCACCAGGGCGGGCGCGAGCCCCCAGGCCTGCACGATCGACGTGGCCGGGAACGATGGCAGGGCGAACCACCAATCCGCGTGGTGGGTAGCGGTCACCGAACCGATGATGAAGAACAGCAAGGTGACCAGCATGCGCGCGTTGCCACCGCCTACGGTGAACAGTGTGCCAGAGGCACAGCCGCCGCCGAGCTGCATGCCAATACCGAAAATGAACGCCCCGAACACGACCGAAACGCCCGCAGGCGCTACCAGCCCATTGACGGGGTTGCCAAACAGGGTGCCGGCCGACAGTGCAGGGAAGAACAGCACCACGGCGAGGGCCAGCATGACCATCTGTGCCCGCAAGCCTGCACCACGGCGTTCATTGATGAACACCCGCCACGCTGAGGTAAAGCCAAAGGCGGCGTGGTACAAGGTCAGGCCCAGGGCAGCGCCAACGAGCAGCAACAGTACTTGCTTGAACCCAGCGTTCAAATCAAGGAACCAGGCACCGGCTACCAGCAGCCCGAGCGCAACAAGGGGTGCGCCCAGGCGGCGCGGTTCAGGTAAAGCGGTTGCAGAAAGACCCATCGAAATACTCGGATAACAGTCAAACGGCCGGTGAGTATACCTTCAAGCGGCCGACAGGTCGCGGCCGCAGTGGCGTAGCGCTACCCCCGCAACCCGTATTTGTTAAGCTGATGGCCGCCACCTTCACAGCTGATGGCTATTCGCCCCATGGATGAACTTCGCAGAATCGACCTCAACCTGCTGCTGGCCTTGCACGCCCTGCTGAGCGAAAAGCATGTGACGCGCGCAGCCCTGCGCCTGCACCGCAGCCAACCGGCAGTCAGCCACGCCCTCGCCCAACTGCGCAAACACTTCAATGACCCGCTGCTGATACGCCAGCAGGGCAAGATGGTGCTCACGTCCCTGGCGCAGACCCTTGAACAACCGCTGGAAGACGCCTTGGGCAGCCTGAACGGCCTGTTGGCCGCCCCGCATTTCGACCCGGCGCTGGCCCAGCGCCGCTTTCGGCTGTCGTTATCGGACTACGCCTCGCGCATCATCCTCCCGCCGCTGGTACGCCATGTGCGTCGCGTTGCCCCTGGGGTCGACCTGGCCATCAGCCAGGCCAGCCGCGAAACGATGCTTGCCCAGTTGCTGGACGGCGAACTGGACCTGGCACTCGGGCTGTTCCCGGAATTGCCTCAAACGATCACGGCCCAGGCGTTGTTCCAGGATACCTTCGTCAGCGTGGCAGACCGGCGCGTGCTGCCACCCTCAGGTCGCCTCACACTGAATGACTGGTTGACGCGCCCTCATGTGCTGTTGGCCATGCGCCCGGACGCTTTCGATGAGATCGAGCGCACCCTGGCCGAACAGGGTTTGCGGCGGCGCATTGCCCTGGCCTTGCCGCACTGGAGTGCAGCAGTGGAGGTATTGACGGGCACCGATTTGGTGTTGACTGTGGCCCAGCGTGCCGTGGGGTGCCTGCAACAGCAACCGTACCTGCAGGCGTTCCCCCCGCCCCTGAACATCGCGTGCTTCGACTACCAGCAGGCGTGGCACACACGCAAGAACAACGACCCGGGCCACCGCTGGCTGCGCGAAAGCGTGTGGGCCTGCAGCCAGCCTGGCGCCTGATCAGCCATTGGGCTGTTTGATCACCGTGTCGGTTTTGGGGAGTGGATCTGTGGCCCAGCCACTCTGCACCAACCACACACCGCCCAGAATCAGCAGCAAGCCGGCTACCCGCCCCCAGCCAAGCGGCCTTCCGGCCAGCCCCATCCACCCGAAATGGTCGGCCACCACGGCCATCACCATTTGCCCCGCAACCACCAGCACCAGAAAGCCTGCCGCCCCTAATTTGGGCGTCAGCGCTGCTGCACCGGCCACGTACAAGGCACCCAGCACGCCACCGATCCATAGCCACCAAGGCCCCTGCAGTGCCCTGCCTACCTCTGGCGCCGGCACGCGCAAGATCAACAGTGTCGCAATCACTACGATGCCGCTGACGGTGAGCGACGCGAACGCCCCCCACAACCAATGGCCCAGTGCGCGGCCTGCAGCGGCGTTACCGGCCGCCTGAAACGGCAGCATGGCGCCTGCAAGCACTGCAAGGGCTACCGGCACTGCCACCATGAGCATGGTTTTACTGAACATGACCTTCCTCCATCATCAAACACGTGACGACAGGATGGGGTCATCGATGGGGCTTATGGAAATCGAAACCATGCACGGCTTGCATTCGCCATTTGAATACTGGCCATCATTTGAAGTGGCATGGATCACACTCAGAACGTTGCATGCCATGGGCAAACCATGGGCATGCAACAAAGGCAATGACTGGCCGTATCAGTTACGCGTTACCCGCCATACGGTGTTGGCCAGATCGTCAGCGATGATCAACGCCCCCCGCGGGTCCACGGTCACACCCACTGGCCGCCCGCGAGTCTTGCCATCTTCGCCGCGGAAGCCAGTGGCGAAGTCGATCGGCTCGCCCGCCGGCTTGCCATTGCTGAACGGCACAAAGATCACTTTGTAGCCCACAGGGTTCGGGCGGTTCCAGCTGCCGTGCTCGCCGACGAACACGCCATCGGTGAAGCCTTCACCCATGGCGGCTGTGGAGAAGTCGACCCCAAGGGCTGCCACGTGCGAGCCCAGGCTGTAGTCCGGCTTGATGGCTGCGGCAACTTTGGCAGGGTTCTGCGGCCGCACCCGGTCGTCTACATTCTGCCCCCAGTAGCTGTAGGGCCAGCCATAGAAACCGCCTTCGCGCACCGAAGTCAGGTAGTCCGGCACCAGGTCGGGGCCCAGTTCGTCACGCTCGTTAACCACAGTCCACAGCTGGCCGGTGCCTGGCTGGATGGTCAGCGCCGTCGGGTTGCGCAGGCCGGTAGCGTACGGGCGGTGGGCACCGGTCTGGGCATCCACCTGCCAGACCATGGCGCGGTCGATTTCAACCTCAAGGCCGCGTTCGGTGATGTTGCTGTTAGAGCCGATGCCCACATACAGGTAACGCCCGTCTGGGCTGGCGGTGAGTGCCTTGGTCCAGTGGTGGTTGATCTCGGCGGGCAGGTCGGTGACCTTGGCAGGTGCGCCCTCGGCCTTGGTCTGGCCGTCCTTGTAGTCAAAGCTCACCAGCGCATCCTGGTTGGCCACGTAGACCTTGCCGTTGGCAAAAGCCAGGCCATAAGGGGCGTTGAGGTTTTCGGCAAACACTGTCTGCATTTCATAACGCCCGTCACCATCGGCATCGCGCAGCAGCGTCAGGCGGTTGCCACCCTTGACCTGGGTATTGCCTTTGGCCTTGATCTGGCTGGCGATCACGTCCTTGGGCTTGAGCTTGGCTGCGCTACCGCCCCGCCCTTCAGCGACCAGGATGTCGCCATTGGGCAGCACCAGGGTTTGCCGCGGGATCTTCAGGTCGGTGGCGATTGCCGTCACGCTGAAGCCGTCTGGCACGGTCGGCTTCTGCTGGCCCCACGCAACCGGCTGAGCGATCTTCATGCTCGGCAGCAAGCCGCGCTGGGGTTCAGGCAGTTTTGGGTCCGGGCCATGGGCCTGGGTGGGCTCGCCATCGCCGCCACAAGCGGCCAGCAGCAGCGAAAAGGACAACAGGCTCAGTGCATGTAGACGTTTCATGCTTCACCTCGCGCGCGCAGGTTGCTCAACCCGAGAAAGGCCGCCGCCACGGCAAGCACGGTCACGATCACCGACAGTACCAAGCCCGACGGCATCACGGCCCAGGCATCCTTGGCATGCTCGAACGCATTGACCAAGCCCAGCGCCCAGGTCACCAGCAACAACACGAAATACAGGGTCGGCCGACCGGCTTTCTGCCGCGCCCGCACCAGGTTGACCAAGGCGAACAGCAACGCCAGCCCGCAGAACACCAGGCCACCGGCGATAAGCCAGGCGGCGAAATTGCTCCACTGGATCTGGTAGCTGTTGTAGTAGGCGATGTCGCTCAGCATGGCGCCAAGGAACAACGGCACGCTGCCTGCCAACAGCAGCGCGTGCAGCGGGCCGGGCCTGCAGCGGTAGAGGGTTTGATCGGTTACGGTCACGGTGCCTCCTTTTCATTCGGTGACCCAGCTCTGACGGGCAAAAGCCCACAGGGGCGCGCAAGGTGCGCTAAACCAATGAGCACCCTGGAGCGGTGATAGTTCACCGCTTCAACCGTTTGAAACATCCTGCAAGAGATTTGCAGCCAATGACCCTCGGCCACGCGGGGCCTGCCCCGCCGCGCGTGGCCTCACACCCTCAGGCCATGCGGGCCCGCGCTGCGTGCAGTTTCTTGTAGCTGTCGAGCAGCCGCAGGTGGCGGTCCAGGCCTTCGAGCTTCATGCTGGTCGGGGTCAGGCCGTGGAAGCGTACGCTGCCGTCGACAGACCCCAGTACCGCGTCCATGCGCGCGTCGCCGAACATGCGCCGGAAGTTGGTTTCGAAGTCGGGCATTTCCAGGTCGTCGTCCAGCATCACCTCCAGCACCACGTTCAGCGCCTGGTAAAACAGGCCCCGCTCGACGGTGTTGTCGTTGAACTGCAAGAACGCCTCGACCAGCTCCTTGGCATCCTCGAAGCGTTGCACAGCCAGGCAGATAAGCAATTTGAGCTCGAGAATGGTCAGCTGGCCCCACACCGTGTTGTCATCGAACTCCACGCCGATCAGCGTGGTGATGGTGGTGTAGTCATCCACGTCACAGTTGTCCAGGCGCTTGAGCAACAGCTTCAGCGAGCGGTTGTCGAGGCTGTGCAGGTTGAGGATGTCGGCGCGGAAGCTCAGGGCGCGGTTGGTGTTGTCCCAGATCAGGTCTTCCACCGGGTAGATTTCCGAGTACCCAGGCACCAGGATGCGGCAGGCGGTGGCACCGAGGTTATCGTACACCGCGATGTACACCTCCTTGCCCAGGTCGGCCAGGATGCCGAACAGGGTGGCGGCTTCCTGGGCGTTGCAATCCTCGCCCTGGCCCGAGAAGTCCCACTCGACGAATTCGAAGTCGGCCTTGCTGCTGAAGAAGCGCCAGGACACCACACCGCTGGAATCGATGAAGTGTTCGACGAAGTTGTTCGGCTCGGTCAGCGCGTGGCTTTCGAAGGTCGGCTGCGGCAGGTCATTGAGGCCCTCGAAGCTGCGGCCCTGCAGCAGCTCGGTAAGGCTGCGTTCCAGCGCCACCTCCATACTCGGGTGTGCACCGAACGAGGCGAATACGCCCCCTGTGCGCGGGTTCATGAGGGTCACGCACATCACCGGGAACTCACCCCCGAGCGAGGCATCCTTGACCAGCACCGGGAAGCCCTGCTCCTCCAGCCCCTGGATGCCAGCCACGATGCCGGGGTAACGGGCCAGCACCTCTGCCGGCACATCCGGCAGGCACAGCTCGCCTTCGAGGATCTCGCGCTTCACGGCCCGTTCGAAGATTTCCGACAGGCACTGCACCTGGGCTTCAGCCAGGGTATTGCCTGCGCTCATGCCGTTGCTCAGGAACAGGTTTTCGATCAGGTTGGACGGGAAGTACACCACCTGTTCATCGGACTGGCGCACGAATGGCAGTGAGCAGATGCCCCGCGCCGTGTTACCTGAGTTGGTGTCGTACAGGTGCGAGCCGCGCAGCTCGCCATCGGGGTTGTAGATGGCCAGGCAGTTTTCGTCGAGGATTTCCCCTGGCAGCGCGTCACGCGGGCCGGGCTTGAACCACTGCTCGTTCGGGTAATGCACAAACGGCGCATTGGCGATGTCTTCGCCCCAGAACTGGTCGTTGTAGAAGAAGTTGCAATTCAGGCGCTCGATGAACTCGCCCAGGGCCGAGGCCAGGGCGGCCTCCTTGGTGGCGCCCTTGCCGTTGGTGAAGCACATCGGCGACTGCGCGTCACGCACGTGCAGCGACCAGACGTTGGGCACGATATTGCGCCACGAGGCGATTTCGATCTTCATGCCCAAGCCCGCCAGAATGCCGGACATATTGGCGATGGTCTGTTCCAGCGGCAGGTCCTTGCCGGGGATACGGGTGCTGGTCTGCGCCACCGGCATCAACAGCCCCTGGGCGTCGGCATCCAGGTTGTCCACCACCTCGATAACGAACTCGGGGCCGGTTTGCACCACCTTCTTCACCGTGCAGCGGTCGATGGAACGCAGGATGCCCTGGCGGTCTTTCTCGGAGATGTCTTCGGGCAACTCGACCTGAATCTTGAAGACCTGGTTGTAGCGGTTTTCAGGGTCGACGATGTTGTTCTGCGACAGCCGAATGTTCTCGGTCGGAATATCGCGGGCCTGGCAGTACAGCTTGACGAAGTACGCGGCGCACAGGGCTGAGGACGCCAGGAAGTAATCAAACGGCCCCGGCGCCGAGCCGTCTCCCTTGTAGCGGATCGGTTGGTCGGCAATCACCGTGAAGTCGTCGAACTTGGCTTCGAGGCGCAGATTGTCGAGAAAATTGACCTTGATTTCCATGCGGGTTTACCGTGATTTAAACGTGCAGAACAGAATTGCCCGGCATTATCCGGGTTTTCGCCGGGGAAATCCTCCCCGGTACCCGCTGCGCCGCGTCAGGCGGTCTGCGCTTGCGTATTCCGGGGGAATGCTTGCCTGATCCTCTGGACCTGCCTGTTGCACGGATGGCCGGTCGACATGATGTGCTAGCGTTTGCGGACGGGGGCAACGTACCCCCGGTGTATCTCAAAACAGCGACAGCAACCGATGATGGGCAGGTGAACCATGGAATTACGCATCAACGGCGCGGCCTATCAGGTCGAAGCGCAAGCCGACACGCCCCTGCTGTGGGTGCTCAGGGACGACCTGGGCCTCACCGGCACCAAATATGGCTGTGGCCTGGCCCAGTGCGGGGCCTGCTCGGTGCTGGTCGACGGTGTGGTGGTGCGCGCATGCGTCACGCCAGTGGCGGGCGTGGAGGGCCGCGAAGTGTCCACCATCGAGGCGATCGAGGACGACCCTGTCGGCAAGAAGGTTGTCGCTGCGTGGGTTGAGCACCAGGTGGCCCAATGCGGGTACTGCCAGTCAGGGCAGGTGATGGCGGCAACCGCCCTGCTCAAGCACACCCCTAACCCCAGTAATGAGCAGATCGATGCGGCCATGGTCAACCTGTGCCGCTGCGGCACCTACAACGCCATCCATGCGGCGATGCACGCGCTGGCGCAAGGGGGGAAAGCCTGATGGATACGCTCCCTGAGCTGGCCAAATTGCAGGCTGGCGAAACCGTGAACCTGTCACGCCGGCGTTTTCTTGCCGGTACTGCGGTGGGTGCACTGGTGCTCGGCTTTGGCCTGCCACTTGGCATCCCTCGCGTGCAGGCAGCCACCCATGCCGAGCGTGGTACCCAGGTGCCCGCGTTTCTGGAGATTCGCCCTGACGGCACGGTGCGCCTGCTGAGCCCGTTCATGGAAGGCGGCCAGGGGCCGTTCACCGCCATGGCGCAGATCGTTGGCGAAGAGCTCGACGTCGACCCCGCCAACTTCGTGGTCGAGAGCGCGCCGCCTGGTGAGGCCTATGTGGTGATGGAGAACGGCATGCGCATCACAGGTGGGAGCATGTCGGTGCGCATGAGCTACCCGACCATGCGCCGACTTGGCGCCCTCGCCCGCGCCATGCTGCTGCAGGCGGGCGCCGAGAAGCTGGGTGTGCCGTTGGCAGAGCTGTCCACTACCCCGGGTACTGTAGTACATACCACGTCCGGACGATCCATACCCTACGGCGAACTGGCCGGGCGGGCCATGGACCTACCGGTACCCGACCCCACCACCCTGAAGCTCCGCGACCCGGCCACGTTCCGCTGGATCGGCAAGCCTGTCATGCGCCTGGATGCCCGTGACAAGTCCACCGGCAAGGCCATGTACTGCATCGATATCACCGTCGAGAACATGCTGCACGCCGCTGTCCAGCACGCACCGCGCCTGGGCATGACCGTTGGCGGCCTGCGCAACGAGGCCGAGGTCAAGGCCATGCACGGCGTGCACTCGGTGCATCAACTGCCAGGGGCCGTGGCGGTGGTCGCCCAGCGCTGGTGGCACGCCAAGCGGGCCGTGGAGGCCCTGCAGGTGGACTGGCAGGAAGCGGCGGCTGGCGCCACCGTGCGCGCGATGCCTGCGGACTTTTCCAGCGACCACTGGGTAGAGCACTTGGGCGCGACGCAAGGCCCGGCCCGGGATGAAGAGCAGGCGGGCGATTTCGCAGCTACCCTCGGCAGCGCACCAACCAAGGTAGAAGCCAGCTACCACAACCAGTACCTTAACCACGCCCAGTTGGAGCCCCCCTCTGCCTTGGCCCGCTTCAACCCGGACGGCACCCTGGAAGTCTGGTTGCCGAACCAGGCGCCCGACATGTTCCGCGACGACATTGCCAAACGCACGGGCCTGGACGCTAGCCAGATCACTCTGCACTCGCCCCTGCTGGGCGGCTTCTTTGGCCGCCATTTTCTGTATGAGTCCGCCAACCCTTACCCGCAAGCCATCGCGCTGGCCAAAGCGGTCGGCCAGCCAGTGAAACTGATCTGGAGCCGGGAAGAAGAGTTTCTGCGCGACGTGCTGCGCCCGGTTGCTGCCGTGAAATTCCGTGCCGCACTGGATGCCGACGGTATGCCCATAGCCCTGGAGGCGGTCAGCGCTACCGAAGGCCCGACCGAGGCACTGGCGGGCAAACAGGGCGAGAAGATCGATCCCACGGCGCTTGAGGGGCTGTCGGGCAAGGCCTATGCGATCGCGCACAAACGCATCGCCCAGGTCTACGTGAAGGGGCCGGCGATGCTCGGTTACTGGCGGTCGGTGGGCAATTCGCTGAACGACTTCTTCTACGAGTCCTTTCTGGACGAGCTGGCCGACAAAGGTGGCAAGGACCCGTTTGAACTGCGCCTGCACCTGCTGCGTGACAACCCGCGGCTGACCCACCTGCTGCAAGCCGTGGGCGAGTTGTCTGGCGGCTGGAAGCGCGGGCCGTTCACCGCCGAGGACGGCAGCCGACGGGCGCGGGGCGTGGCCATGGCGTCGCCGTTCGGTTCCGAAGCTGCGGTGATCGCCGAAGTGTCGATCGAGAATGGCCAGGTGAAGGTGCATGACATCTGGCAGGCCATCGACCCTGGCAGCATCGTCAACCCAGCCATCATCGAGCATCAGGTCAATGGCGCCGTGGCGCTGGGCCTTTCACAAACGCTGGTGGAAGAAGCTGTGTATGTGGACGGCATGCCCCGGGCGCGCAATTACGACCTTTACCCGATCCTGCCGCCGTCGCGCATGGCACGGGTGCATGTGCGCATCATCGAGAGCGGCGCGAAGATGGGTGGCATCGGCGAGCCCCCCTTGCCAGCGGTGGCGCCTGCCGTGGCGAACGCGGTTGCCCAGCTCACCGGCAAACGGGTGCGTAGCCTGCCCATGAGCCGCCATACCTTCAGCTGACCGACAAGGACGCCGCGATGACACGTCGTATGAAAACAACCCTTGGCTGGTTGCTGCTGCCCTGTGCAGTGGCCGCGGGCCTGGTGACGTGGTACGTCACCCGTGAGCCGGCCTCGCCTTTTGAACGTACACAGGCAGCCATCGATGACCCGGCCCTGGTAAGCCGAGGCGAATACGTGGCGCGCCTTGGCGACTGCGTGGCCTGCCACAGCCTGCCAGGGCAAAAGCCCTTTGCCGGCGGGCTGGAAATGGCGACGCCATTGGGCGCCATCCATGCCACCAACATCACCCCCGACGCGGACACCGGCATTGGCAGCTACAGCCTGGCGGACTTCGACCGCGCCGTGCGCCAGGGGGTGGCACCGGGTGGGCGACGGCTGTACCCGGCCATGCCCTACCCGTCCTACGCCAAGCTCAGCGATGAAGACGTCAAGGCCTTGTATGCGTTCTTCATGCGCAGCGTGCAACCGGCACGCCAGCCCAACCAGGCCAGTAGTATCCCGTGGCCGCTGAACATGCGCTGGCCCATCGCCCTGTGGAACGGCCTGTTCGCTGCCACCGAGCCTTACGCCGACAAACCCGGGCAGGATGCGCTCTGGAACCGGGGTGCCTACATTGTGCAGGGCCCCGGCCACTGCGGCAGCTGCCACACACCCCGCGGGCTGGCGTTCAATGAGAAGGCGCTGGATGACAGCGGCGCACCGTTCCTGGCGGGGGCGCTGCTAGACGGCTGGTATGCGCCAAGCCTGCGCGCCGATCACAACACAGGCCTTGGCCGCTGGAGCGAGGCCGATGTGGTGCAGTTTCTGAAAACGGGGCGTAACCGTCATGCCGTGGTATTCGGCTCCATGACCGAGGCGTTCAACAACTCCACGCAGTTCATGACCGATCAGGACCTGTCAGCCATCGCTCGTTACCTCAAGTCGCTACCGGGCGACCCCGCACGCGATGGGACGCCCTGGCAGTATCAGGATGAGCCTGGTGTCGCCCAGCTCGATCGGCCTGGGGCGCACACTTACGTGACCCGCTGCGCTTCCTGCCACGGCATGGACGGCAAGGGCCAGGGCGAATGGATGCCACCGTTGGCCGGCGCTACCTCGGCCTTGGCCAAGGAGAACGCTTCAGCCATCAACATCACCCTGAACGGTTCACAGCGCGTGGTGGCTGCGGGCATGCCGGACGCCTACCGGATGCCGGCGTTCAGGGCACAGTTGAGCGATCAGGAGGTTGCCGCGGTACTGAGCTTTGTGCGCAGTGCCTGGGGTAACCATGGCCCGGCGGTGGAGCCGGCGGCGGTGGCGAAGCTGCGGGACCATACCGACCCGGCCAGCAGCAGCCCGATCATCCTGCAGATGCGGTAGCGAGGCTGCGCTGCCTCATTCCTGCCGTCGCTGCAGGTTCTGCCTCAACAGTTGATCAGGCAGTGCTCCCGCGGTGACCGCCTTCATCTCGCGAGTGAGCGCCTCGATCAACGCGGGTTGATTGCAAGGTGAGGCGCGCGACATCGCCAGGTAAAGCCCCTCGCTGGATACAGGCGGCTGCAGCACCAGCAGCTCGCCTTCAATACCCAGCGTGCGGGCCAACGCCATTCCGGGGTATTGCTCGTACACCACGTAATCACTGCGTTTGTGCACCAGCTTTTCAAATGCTTGCCTGGCGGTAGGCACGGCTTCGAGGGTGAGATATCGCCGGGCGTAGTCATCGAACTGCTGGCCGTGGCTGTTGTTCACCAGCGTGCCGCCTTTGCGCCCCCTCAGGTCGGCCCATTGCCGGTAATCAAAGGTGCCCTCCCGGCGCACCCAGACCACGCTCGGCGTATGGAGGAAGGGGGGCAGCACGAAATCCATCTGCTGCTCACGTGCATCGGTGATGAAATAACCGGCCAACAGGTCGATCCTGCCAGTGCGCACCTCTTCCTGGGCGCGGGACCACGGCCCGCCATACACCACATCGATCTCAAGGCCCAGGCGCTCGGCCAGGTGCTTGACCAGATCGGCATTGGCGCCGATCAGTTGCTGCGGGTTGGCAGGGTCGCGCCATAGATAAGGGGGGTATTCAGGGTTACCGGTGGCGGTCAGTCGCTGGCATCGCTCGGCCGGCACGACCAAGCCTGGCAGTAATGCCAGGCAAGACAGAAGCAGCATGACGCGGCGAACGCAACGCATGGCCTTCTACCCTCTTCGCTATCTAGGGGGAGCAATTACCGGGCGCGTGAAGCAGCAAAAGCGGCAGGGCCTGGGCGATGCGCGGCTCAGCCCGACAGCTCGGCCCGGGCGCGCTCCGCAGCGCGCTGGAACACCTGGTTGACCTCTTCTGCCTTGGCCTGGGTTACCGACCTGGCAGCCAGTAATTCCTCGACCACGCGCTGGCTCTGCTGCAGCGCCGTGGCCAATTGCTCAGTATCGGAAGCGTCCGCGATATCACCCAGATAGGGAGCGATGAGGTACACGTAACGGTCCTGCAGCTTCAGCGCCTCCAGGGCGTCGAGGGCGGACTGGAACCGGTCGGCAGCATCTGGGCTCATGCTCAGTTTATCGAAATGAATCAGGCTCACACGGTCAGTGGCCATCTAGACGAATCTCCGTTTCCTGGTACAACCCGGGCCGCTGCAAGCAACGTGTCCACGCTGCTCGGTGTTGCAGGCCCAGGTGATGCCGTTCAGGTTAACAGAACGTGACAAAGAAAGGGTCATCCTGCCACCAACTAAAATGACAGTGAGATCCTGCAAGGGATGCCACACGTCTCAAACGGGACTTGAACGAGTCGCTGCCCTGACAATCGTGTGGAAGTCGGCCCCGCCACACATCGCAACATGCTGTAGATATTTCCGTACCCAGTCGCTGAACCAGCTTACAAAAAAAAGGTCTTTGGCTGACGGTCAACCCACCGACCGGTTCACCGGCCCCGTCCCCGGCCTACTTTTGTCCTGTTTCAGCGAAGACTCAAAATGCCCGATTCCCGCCCAACTGCCTACGCCCTCACTGCCCTGCGCAGTGGCCTGTTCGCCGCCACGGTGGCCCTTGCCGTGCCGGCGCATGCCGAAGAGCCTGCCAGCGATGCTCGCTGGGTGAGCGACAGCCTGAGCACCTATGTGCGCAGCGGCCCGACAGACGGTCACCGTATCGTCGGCACCCTCAAGTCTGGCCAGAAACTGACCTTGCTCAGCACCCAGGGTAACTACAGCCAAGTGCGCGGGCAGAACGGCGACGTGGTGTGGATCCTGTCCAGCGACTTGCAGTCGGTACCTGGCCAGGGCGACCGCTTGCCGCAGCTGGATGCGCAGGTTGCGGAGCTTACGGGGCAACTGAAGACCATCGACGACAGCTGGAAAAACCGCGTCCAGGGCATGCAGGAAACCCTCGATTCGCGCAAGCAGCTGGTGGCCGAGCTCGAAGCGCGCAACAAGTCGCTGAGCGAGGAGCTCGACCAGAGCCAGTCGACCTTGCGTGATACGCAGGCAAGGTTGGGCGACGAGAACAAACAGGTGATGATGCGCTACATGGTGTACGGCGGCAGCATCGCCGGTGCCGGCCTGTTGGCGGGCCTGATCCTCCCCGCCCTCACCCGTGGACGCAAGAAGAACGATCGCTGGTTCTGAGGCGAGGCTGGCGAGCCGTGTGCGCTGGTAAGTGGTAACCCCTTCCACCGAACGCCCCGTTGCCGTTGATCTTGATCTGCTCTTGATCTGCTTTTGATCTGGCTCTTGATCTGGCTTTTGATCTTGAGCGACTTCAGGAGGCCGAACGAAGGACTTGCGGAGGGAGGTGACGGGCATG